>NZ_JAMXFI010000007.1:3312-135692 GCF_025460875.1 Microvirga yunnanensis | reverse complement strand
TCAACCTGCCTGCCCATCAAAGCCTGTTCTTCTAGCTGCCAGTGGCAAACTATCTTTGATTCTGATGACAGTTTACCGCTGCTACGCCTACCTGCGAGTCAAATGTTGAGGCAGCCTGCTTGGTTCCGGGGCATAATCCCTCTGTGGTGTGCAGGGGGGAAATAGCTGTGGATGGCTCGGATGGGGTCCCGTCAGGAGCGGTCCTTCGCTGCGGATGCTCGCCATTTCGACCCTTCGAATGGTAAGGAAAGCGCCAGAAAAAAAGGCATTAGGGCATGATCATCATCTTCGGCTCGATCAACATGGACCTCGTCGCGCGGGTTCAGCGCATCGCCCGTCCGGGCGAGACCGTCCTGTCGCGCCGGGCGGACAGCTTCTTCGGCGGCAAGGGGGCCAATCAGGCCGTCGCGGCAGCCCGGGTCGGCCGCCGCGGGGGCATGCCGGTCGCCATGGCGGGCGCCGTCGGCAACGATCCCTTCGGGATGGCCTGCCTCAAGAACCTCGAGAAGAACGGGGTTGAGGTCAGCGCGATCAGGGTCACCGAGGAGCCGACCGGCTGCGCGTTCATCACCGTCGACGAGACGGGAGAGAACGCCATCACGGTCGCCAGCGGCGCCAATATGGCGCTGCGTTCATCCGATCTGTCCGATTCGCTCCTGTCGCAGGCCTCCGTTCTGGTGCTCCAGATGGAAGTGCCGATCGCCGACAATCTCGACGTCGCCGCGCGGGCGCGCCGCGCCGGCGTCAAGGTGGTCTGGAACTTCGCGCCGGTCCCGGCCGTCGGGGAGCGCACGGCCATGGCCGAACTCCTGGCCGTGACGGACGTGCTTGTGGTGAACGAGCACGAGGCTCTCTCAATCGCCGGCATCGTGGGCGACGGCGCAGGCGACGATTTCCTCCAGGCCGGATCGGAGATCGCCGGGTCGTTCGGGCCGACCTGCATCGTCACGGCTGGTGCGCGCGGCGCCTACGCCGTCACGCCGGACGGCGCCCGGACCCATGCGACGGCACGCCCGATCACGCCGGTCGACACGACCGGAGCGGGAGACACCTTCGTGGGTGTTCTCGCCAACGGACTGGCCGAGGGACTGGAGACCGGCCGGGCAATGGAGCGGGCGTGCGCCGCCGCATCCCTGTCCTGCCTGACGGCCGGCGCCCAGGCGGGAATGCCCCAGCGGGAGGATCTGGAGCGGCACCTCGCTCAGGGCTGAGAAACGGCGCTGCTCTCGGGAATGACCTTGGTCAGGCTGCCGGTCGCCGGGAACAGGGGAATCAGGCAGGCCTGCAGGGCGTGGTAGAGATCGGGCTTGCCGGTGAACAGGGTCGTTCCCGGCTTCAGGTCTTCCGTGAGCTCCGGACGCCATCCGCCCTGGCGCCGGTCGATCAGATGGCGATCGGCGAAGCCCCAGAGGGCGCGGTACCACTGCTCGTGGAAGTCGCTCGGGCTGTGCTCGTTCAGGAAGGCGGCCGCGCCTATGGCCTCGGCGCAGGGCCACCACAGCTTCTGCGGCAGCCTCGGCTTGTCGTCCCAGTCCAGGGCATAGAAGAAGCCCCCCCTGTCGTTGTCCCATCCGAGCTCGATGGACTGCCGGAACAGTTCACGGGCGGCCTCCGGCATCCAGGCATGGCGCCTGCCCCCAAGCGTCCAGAGCTGGAGGACGAGACGGGCCCATTCGAGCCAGTGGCCCGGCGTGGTGCCGTAGGGGCGGAACACGTCGTACCCGCGATAGTCCTTGTCCAGGCTCCAATCCGCATGGAAGTGCTCGGCGACACGATAGCCGAGAGAAGCGGCGTGACGGCCGATGATCAGCCCGGCGATCCGCTCCGCCTTGTCGAGATAGGCCCGGTCGCCGGTCGCCTCGAAGGCCGCCATGAGCGACTCGGTGAGGTGCATGTTGGAGTTCTGGCCCCGGTACTGGCTCAAAGGCTGCCAGTCGCGGGAGAACTCCTCCGTCACGGCGCCGTGCTGCTCCTCCCAGAATCGCTCGTCGAAAACCCGGGTGATGTCCTGGAGTAGACGATCCGCCAGGGGATGACCGACGACCTTGGCGCTCGAGGCCGCCAGCAACACGAACGCATGCCCATAGGCTTGCTTCGTGTCGTCCTGAGGACCGTCGTTATCGAGTGACCAGACATAGCCGCCGTCCCGGGCGTCGCGATGGGCATTCCAAAGGTAGTTCATGCCGTGATCGACGATCGCATCGCATCCGGGCCGGCCGAGCAGGGTGCCGATGGCGAAGCAATGCACCATGCGGGTGGTGTTGTGGATCTGCCTGACCGGATTGGCCGTCTCGATCGGCTGACCTGCATCGTCGAGATCGAAGAAGCCGCCGGCCGGGTTGATGATGCCGCGCTCGAAGAATGCGAACAGATTGTCGGCCTGCTCGAACAGCCATGTCCGGTGGAACCGGTTGGAGCGCCAGGTCGGGCCGACGGGAGGGAGGACGGGCTGGGATATCGTCATGACTGGTTCCGTTGTGATCAGGCGCGGGCCGCCATGAATTGCTCGACCTCCGCCCAGGAGGGCGGATTGGCACCGCGGCGGGTGCAGACGATAGCCGCCGCGGCGGCGCCGAAATCGAGGGCTGCCGTGACTTGCGCGTCGGTCAGTCCGGCGATTCCGCCGGGCGTGAGCAGGTTGTTGGCGTCGAGCCAGGAGAGAAGACCGGCGTGGAACGTGTCGCCGGCACCGACCGTATCGACCACGTCGATCCTGGGAGCGGGGCGCTCCGCGATCCTGTCGCCGAAGGCCGCCAGAGGTCCCTTCTCGCCGCGGGTCACGATGACGAGCTTGGGGCCGCGCTGGAGCCAATTCCGGGCCGCGCCCGCGAGATCCTGGGTCGAGTAGAGGATGTCGATGTCTTCATCGCTCGCCTTCACGATATCGGCATGGGCGAGCAGGCGCTCGAAGCGCTCGCGATAGGCCTTGAGGTCGCCGACGACGCGCGGCCGGACGTTCGGATCGAGCGAGATCACACGCGTCCCGGCCTCCCGGCGGAGCAGGGTTTCGATGGCGCTCGCGATCGGCTCGACGCCGAGGGCATAGGAGCCGGCCGCGATGGCGCTCACATCCGCCGGCAGTTCGGCGGGAAGAGCCTCGGGCGTGAGAGCCCGGTCGGCACTGTTGGGCGCGTAGAAGGAATATTGCGGCTGCCCCGACCCGTCCGTCGCCACGACGCTCAGCGTCGTGTAGTTCGGGCAGCGCTGGATGTAGTCCGGACTCACCCCGGATTCGGCGAGCTTCTCGGCCAGGAACGTGCCGAACACGTCGTCCGACAGGGTGGACAGGAAGCCCGACGGACGCCCGAGCCGTCCGATGCCGATGGCCACATTGAAGGGCGATCCGCCGGCCACAGCCTCTGCCGGAAAGCCGGTCTGAGAGGATGCCCCGATGAAGAGGTCGATCAGGGCTTCGCCACATACCAGGATCATCAAAAGCCTCCGAACAATACCCTGATGACAGTCATGAACGCCTGCCATGCCCGATCAGGGATCGGGCATGGCATCCGGCGGAACGGGCTCCGAAGGAAGAGCCGCGATCCGCTTGAGGTCGCGCAATATATGATCCAGCGAGACCGGTCCAGAGACGCCCCCGAAGCCGAAATAGAGGGTCCGGTAATGGGCGAAGAGCTGCTCGTAGATCGCATGGGCTGCCGGGTCCGGCTCGAAGGCGCGGAAGGGCAGGCAGATCGCCTCCTGGGCGCTGTCGAGATTAGGATGCGATCCGGCCGCGAGGCTCGCGAAGATGCTCGAGCCGAGACCCGTCGGGATGCCGTTCGGCACCAGCACGGGCCGGCCGAGCACATTCGCATAAACCTGGTTCAGCACCGCATTGTGCTGCGGGATGCCGCCCGCATTGATGACCCGCTCGACCGGGACCCCGCCCTCGGCCATGCGCTCCAGGATGATGCGCGTATGGAAGGCGGTGCCTTCGATAGCGGCAAAAAGCTCGTCCTGCGCGGTGTGCAGCAGGTTCCAACCCAGGGTGATGCCGCCGAGATCGGCCTTCACGAGAACCGTCCGGTCGCCGTTGTCCCAGGTCAGGCGCAGCAGGCCGGTCTGACCGGCCCGGTACTGCTCCAAGCCTTTCGACAGCTCCTTGACGTTGGTATTGGCCCGCCGGGCGATCGCCTCGAAGATGTCGCCCGTGGCCGAGAGCCCCGCCTCGATGCCGACGAGCCTGGGGTCGACGCTGCCCGGTACGACGCCGCACACGCCCTCGATCAGGCTCGTATCCTCGGCTATTGCGATGATGCAGGTCGAGGTGCCGACCACGTTGACCACGTCGCCGACCCGGCAGCCCGCCCCGATGGCGTCCCAATGGGCGTCGAAGGCTCCGACGGGAATCGGGATGCCGGGCTTCAGGCCGAGCCGCTCCGCCCAGCCAGGGGTCAGGTGCCCGGCCACGACGTCCGACGTGACGTAGTCGCCGGCGAGCTTCTCGCGGATGCCGTCGAACAGCGGATCGACCTTGGACAGGAAGTCCTGCGGCGGCAGGCCGCCCCAGCGCGGGTTCCACATCCATTTGTGGCCCATGGCGCAGATGCTGCGCTTCAGGCGAGCGGGATCGGTCACGCCGGTCAGGGTGGCGGCGACCATGTCGCAATGCTCCAGCGCCGTCACGAGCCTGTCGCGTTTGTCCGGGTTGTGGCGCAGCCAGTGCAGCAGCTTGGAGAAGCCCCATTCGTGGGAATAGACGCCGCCGCACCACTGGATGGCTTCGAGGCCCTCCTGATGGGCCAGGCGGGTGATCTCCTCGGCCTCGGATTTCGCCCGGTGGTCGCACCAGAGGTAATATTCGTCGAGCGGCTCCAGTCCCTCGCCCACCATGACCACGCTGGACCCGGTGGTATCGATGGCAAGGGCCGCGACGTCCTCGCCGTTCACGCCGGCCGACTCGAGAGCGCCGCGCATGGCGCGGGCGAGCGCGTCCATGTGGTCGGCATGGGCCTGGGTGGCGTAGTCGGGGTTCTCACGCCTGCGGTGAAGCGGGTACTCGGCCGTCGCGAGGCCGAGGGGGCCTTTCCGATCGTCGACGAGGGTGACCCGGACACTCAGGGTGCCGAAATCGACACCGGCTACGACGGCCATCTGTATCTCCCGAAACGGAGTGTTGGTGGTTGTAACAGGGCTGCGAGGCTACTTCTCGGCCTGGCCATAGGTCGCCGTCGCGCCGTGCTTGCGGAAATAGTGCCGGTCGAGGAGCGCCTGGGAGACCCCGGGCGCGTTCGGCTGGAGCGAAAACGTGTACATGGCCATGCGGGCGACCGCTTCCAGAACGACCGCGTTGTGAACGGCATCGTCCGGCGTTCTGCCCCAGGCGAAAGGCCCGTGGCCGGCCACGAGGGCAGCCGGCACCTCCATGGGGTCCCGGTTGCCGAAAGCGTCCGTGATGGCCACCCCCGTGGCGCGGACATAGTCGTTCTTGATCTCGTCCGCCGTCAGCTCCCGGGTGACCGGAACCGGCCCGTAGAAATAATCGGCATGGGTGGTGCCGAGCGGCGGGATCGGGCGGCAGGCCTGGGCCCAGGCGACCGCATGTTCGGAATGCGTATGCACCACGCCGCCGATCTGCGGGAAGGCCTTGTAGAGATGAATGTGGGTGTCGAGGTCCGAAGAGGGGCGCAGCTCGCCCCAGACGACCTTGCCGTCGAAATCCGTAACGACGAGGTCGTCGGCCTTCATGCGCTCGTAGGGCACGCCGCTCGGCTTGATGACCACGAGGTTGTCCTCGCGGCTGATGCCGCTGACGTTGCCGAACGTGTAGAGGACGAGCCCGCGGCGCACCACTTCCAGATTGGCCTCCAGGACCTGCTCGCGCAGCTGCTTCAACATCGGGATGCCTCCTGAGAGCCCATGAACGGAAAAGGCGGCCACGGCTCGCGCCGTGGCCGCCGAATGTCAAGAGAAATCAGCGGACGGCCTGCCAGCCCTTGTAGTCCTTGATGTTGTCGGCGGTGATCAGCTTCGGCTCGAGCAGCACGACGTTCTTCTCGGGCTTCTTGCCGTTCACGATGCCGACCGCGAGCTCATAGGACTGGGCCGCCATGATGTACGGGTCCTGCGAGGCCGAAGCCTTGATCAGGGAGTTGCCCGACTTCAGCTCGGTCTCGATGTCCGGAGCGCCGTCGACCGCCGTGATGATGAACTCGTTGCGGTTGAGCTGCTTGGCCGCCAGGTTGATGCCGATGGCGGTCGGATCGTTGATCGCGAACACGGCGTCGATCTTCGGGAAGCGGGTCAGCAGGCTCTGGCCGACGGCGAAGCCGCCCTCACGGGAGCCCTTGGCGTCCTGATTGTCCGAGAGAACCTTGATGTCCGGGAACTTGGCGAAGACGTTCTTGCAGCCCTTCACGCGATCCGTGATCGACGAGACCTGCGGGCCGTTCACGATGAGGACGTCACCCTTGCCCTTGAGATGGTCGGCGATGTACTGGCAGGCGAGCTCGCCCGCCTTGACGTTGTCCGTCATCACCGTGACGTCGGCGCCTGCGGCCGCCACGTCGAAGGCGGCCACGACCATGCCGCCCGCCTGGGCGCGCTTCACCGACGGCTCGATCGCCTTCGGGTCGACCGCGTTGATCATCACGATGTCCGTTCCGGCCGCCGTGAAGTTGTCCATCTGGGTGAATTGCTTGTTCAGGTCGTAGTCCGCCGACACGGACGTGATCTTCGCCCCGGGGGTGATCTCCTTGGCCTTGGCTTCGATGCCCTTGATGGTCGCGACGAAGAACGGGTTGCCGAGCAGGCCGACCGAGATGCCGACGTTCTTGACGTCCTTGGCGTAGGCCGGGGCGGCTAGGCCGGCAACGATGGCGAGGCCGAGTGTGAGACGGGAAACAGCCATTGATTCCTCCAAGTGTCCTTTGCAAGTGTCCTTGTACGGGTGTCTTATGCTCCGCGCCCCCCGGAGCCTGTGCTCGTCTTCCGGGGGATCGCTTATACGAGCGCCCGGGACGGGCGCTGGTATTCCTTGATCAGGTGCGCGCCGATCCCTTGAGGCGGTAGCGGTCGAGCGCCACGGCCCCGATGATCACGAGCCCCTTGATGATGAACTGCCAGATGTCGGAGACGCCCACCAGGATCAGGCCGTTCGACAGGATGGCGATGATGAGCGCGCCGATGAGGGTGCCCCAGATCGATCCGATGCCGCCGACGAAGCTGGTGCCGCCGAGGATCACGGCCGCGATGGCGTCGAGTTCGTAGGACTGCCCGAGCTGCAATCCGTTCGCGGCGAAGAGGCGCGCCGCCGACATGACGCCGCCGAGACCCGCCGCCAGCCCCGAGAAGGCATAGACGAAGAGCAGCACCGCCCAGACCTTGATGCCGGTCAGGCGGGCCGCGTCCGGGTTGCCGCCGACCGCGTAGATATGGACCCCGAGCACCGTCCTTCGGAGGATGAACCAGGAAATGATCACGACCGCGAAGGCGATCCACACGAGCCAGGGCAGGCCGAACAGCGTGCCGTTGCCGATGAACGCGAAGGGGAGCTGCGGGTTGAACTGGGTCGTGTCCCCGCCGAGCAGGCGAGCGAGACCGCGCACGGCCGTCAGCGACCCGAGGGTGACGATGAAGGGCGGGAGCTTGGCGAAGGCGATGAGCGCGCCGTTCACGAGGCCGAGGCCCAGGCCCGTCAGCAGGGCCGCGGGGATCCCGAGCATGCCCCAATCCGGGATCAGTGAGCCCAGGATCGCCACCATGGCGGAGGCGGCCAGGATCGACCCGACGGACAGATCGATGCCGCCGGTCAGGATCACGAAGGTCATGCCGGCCGCCAGCACGGTGTTGATCGAGGCCTGCTGCATGACGATCGACAGGTTCTGGAAGCTCAGGAACCGACCGGACATGAGCTCGAACACGACGCCCAGGATGATGAGCACCGGCAGCATGCCGATGGCCTGCAGGGTGGAGCGCCAGGCAAGACGGCGCTGAAGGCTTTGCGACGCCGCATCGGCGCCTTTGACTCCGGTCGCTTGCATGCCGGCGCTGGACTCGTTCGGGGATGTCATTCGGCCGCTTCCCTTACACCTGTCGCGATGGTGATGATGTTTTCCTGTGTCACGGGCGGGTGGCCGGCGCCGCCGACCTCGCCGGCGAGCCGGCCTTCGCGCATGACGAGCACCCGGTCGCAGATGCCGACGATCTCCGGCAGCTCGCTGGAGATCACGATGACCCCGACGCCGTTGCGGGCCAGGCTGTCGATCAGGCGGTAGATCTCCGACTTGGCCCCGATGTCGACGCCGCGCGTGGGCTCGTCCAGGATGAGGACCTTCGGCTTCGTCTCGAGCAGGCGCGACAGCAGGACCTTCTGCTGGTTGCCGCCCGAGAGGCTGCCGACCGGCACCACGTCGCCCGCGACCCGAATGCCGAGAGCGCGGATCGCCGCCGCCGCCCTCTGCTTGGCGGTTTTCAGGTTCAGCACGCCGCCCGCGCGCGCGTCGCGGCTCAGCACGTTCACGTTCACGTTGTCCCGAACCGTGAGGTCGAGGAAGAGGCCGAGATTCTTGCGATCCTCGGTCAGGTAGACGACACCGGCCTCGATGGCGTCCTCCGGCTCGTCGATCGAAAGGCGCTTGCCTTCCAGGAAGACCTCGCCGGTCGTGCGAGGGTCGGCGCCGTAGATGAGGCGCGCGAGTTCGGTGCGGCCCGCCCCGACGAGGCCCGCGATCCCGAGAACCTCGCCTTCATGCAGCTCGAACGAACAATCGTGCACCCGCACCCCGTCGCCCATGCTGCGAACGGCGAACATCACGGGGCCGCGGCTCTGATGGGCATCGTGCTCCTTCTTGTAGAAGGAGGACAGGTCGCGACCGACCATCATCTGAACGAGGCGCTCGGCCGAGATCTCATCGCCCACGAGCGTGCCGACATAGGAGCCGTCGCGAAGCACCGAGACGCGCTCGGCCAACTCGTAGATCTCAGCCATCCGATGGCTGATATAGATGATGGCGAGCCCTTCCGCCCGCAGCTGCCGCACGAGAGCGAACATCGCCTCGGTCTCGCGGGAGGAAAGGGAGGTCGTGGGCTCGTCCATAACCAGAATGCGGGAATTCGCGATGAGCGCCCGGGCGATCTCCACGAGCTGCCGCTCGGCCATGGACAACTCGCTGACCTTGGTGGTCGCCTTGAAGTGCACGCCGAGACGTTCCAGCACCGTCTGGCAGGCCTTCTCCATGGAGCGCCGGTCGACCATGGGGCCGGACGTATGCTCCCGCCCGAGCAGCATGTTCTCCGCGACGCTCAGGTTGGGGGCGAGGGAGAGCTCCTGATAGATGATGGAGATGCCGTGGTGGCGCGCCGTCAGCGGTCCGTCGATCGTGACGGGTTGGCCGTTGATGCGGATCTCCCCGCCCGAATCGGCCTGATAGGCGCCGGACAGGATCTTCATCAGCGTCGATTTGCCGGCGCCGTTCTCTCCCATCAGGGCATGGATCTCGCCGGGATACACGGTGAGGGAGACGTTCGAGAGGGCCTTCACGCCCGGGAACGTTTTGGAGATGTCCTTCATCTCGAGGATCGGAGCAGATCCTGTCATGGGCGTTTCCCTAAAGGCGCTTTATTCAAGCGGCAGTTTTCAGCCTTGAATTCTGAAGACTCTATCATGCCAAAAGTTGGACCGGATCAGAAGGGATTGTGACTGCCCTAAATGCTTCATTTCAATCGGGTTTCAATCCCTCCTTTTGAGCCGTGCACGACAGCCCACAACTTTTCGCGCGCGTCGCCCTTCGAGCATCTGCTGGAAAGGACTTGAAAGCTATGATGTAGCGTAAGAGGCGTGTGCTGGACCCGCCGTCACTGTCGCATGAATTCCGGCTTCAAGGCCCGATACAGGCCGCGGAAAGCCTCGATCCTCGGACCGTAGAGTTCGACCAGGCGCGGGTCGGGCTCGATCGTCGCGAGGACATCGGGCGGGGTGCAGACGGCTTCAGGCTCTTCCCCGGTCACGGCGAGCCGCGCAAGGCGGGCAGCGCCGAAGGCCGGTCCCTTGTCGCTGCCCTGGTAGCGCAGCATGGGGACGTTCAGGACGCTCGCGAAAATCCTGGCCCAGAAGACGCTTCGGGATCCGCCGCCGATCATGCCCGCATAGGTCAGGGGCGTCCCTGCCTGCTCGAGGCATTGCTTCGCGTCGGCGAAACTGAACGCGACACCTTCAAGGATAGCCTGCACCAGATCGGTCTGGTCGGTCCGGGGCGAGAGCCCGAAGAAGACGCCGCGTGCATAGGGGTCGTTGTGCGGGGTCCGCTCACCGGCAAGGTAGGGCAGGAACAGCACCGAGGACGGCTTGCTGTAAGCGGCCTCGGTTTCGCCGAGCAATTCGCCGATGTCCCTTTTCAGGACATGGGCGCCCCACGCCAGACAGCTTGCCGCGTTCAGCATGGCGGCCATCTGAAACCATCGTCCCGGCACCGCGTGACTGAAGGAATGAACCACGGCCTCGGGCGCCGGGCTGAAATCCCGGGTGGTGACGAAAAGCTGCCCGGAGGTCCCGAGCGAGATGAAGGCCGACCCATCCTCGATGGCGCCGAGGCCGACCGCGCCGGCCGCCGCATCGCCCGCGCCGCCGGCCACGATCACGTCGCTCCGCAGGCCCCAATGCCGGGCGACGTCGGCCCGGACCGTGCCCGAGGGCTGCGAGCCTTCGACAAGCCTCGGCATGTGATCGCGGGTCAGGCCCGTCGCAGCCAGTGCCGCATCCGACCAATCGCGCTTGGCTTCGTCGAGCCACCAGGTGCCGGCTGCATCGGACATCTCCGTCGCGATCTCGCCGGTGAGCTTGAGGCGTATGTAATCCTTCGGCAGCATCACCTTGCGGACGCGGCGGAACACCTCCGGTTCGTGCCGGGCCAGCCAGGCGAGCTTCGGAGCGGTGAAGCCGGGCATCGGGATCACCCCCATGGCCTGCGAGAGCTCGGGATGCTTCTCTGCCAGTTCCTGCGCCTCCCGGAACGAGCGGCCATCGTTCCAGAGGATCGCCGGACGGAGGGGACGATCGTTTTCGTCGAGCAGCACGGCCCCGTGCATCTGCCCCGAGAGGCCGATGCCGCGGATATCCGCCAGGGCCGTGGCGGCTTCGGCCTGGAGCCGATCGAGCGCGCATCGCACGGCCGCCCACCAGGCTTCGGGATCCTGCTCCGACCAGAGATCGTGCGGTCTCGAGACCTTCAGGGGAACGTCGGCTTCCGCAACGGCGGCCTGCGCATCGTCGACGAGAATCGCTTTCACCGCCGAGGTGCCGACATCGATGCCGAGGTAATGAGCCACGCCGCATGCTCCTTGGATGATTGCCGGCCTTGGTTTGGCCGCATGTTCGAACGAGCATATAACGCAGCCTGGGCGCTTAGGCATACAGGGGATGAGATCCAGAGGCGTGGCCATGAAAAAATCTCATGGTCGAAATGTCGCCCGGATATTTAAATGGCCGCGGCACGCACCAGATAGTTCCGCATGCCAGAGAATTTCAAAAACCAGTCCGAGTTCACCCATCCCGACGCGCCGACCTCGGCGGCTGCGCTGAGCGCTGCCGTGCGGCTGCATCTGGGGAAGCAACTGCGTGCCCTCTATGGTGATCCCACGGAGGAGAAGCTGCCGCGCGACCTCGCCCGTCTTGCCGATCGCGTGGCCCAGGTTATTCGTGCTCACACCGAGCCCGTCGACCAGGAGTTCATCAACGGCGTCATGGATGCCTTGCCGAACCTGCGCGCCTTCGCTCTCTCCCTGACCGGCAAGGTCGATCAGGCGGAGGACCTGGTTCAGGACACCGTGCTCAAGGCCCTGACGAAGCAGGACACCTTCGAAGCCGGGACGAACCTGCAGGCGTGGCTCTTCACCATCCTGCGCAACGGATTCTACTCGACCCACCGCAAGACCAGCCGCGAGGTCGAGGATGGGGACGGGACCCATGCGGCCAGCATGATCGCGATCCCCGACCAGGAGGACAAGCTGGCGCTTCAGGACCTCTCGAGCGCGCTCGAGAAGCTGCCGCAGGAGCAGCGCGAAGCGATCATTCTCATCGGCGCCGAAGGGATGTCGTACGAGGATGCCGCCGAAGCCCTCGGCGTGAAGGTCGGCACGATCAAGAGCCGGGTCAATCGAGCCCGCAACCGGCTCGCCGAGCTGATGGGAACGAGCCGCGCGGAGCACGACCACTCGGCCGTCCTCTGATCCGGCAGGGCCAGCCGAGGACCTTCGGCTGGCCCGAGACGCCGGGGAGGCCAGAGGGTCCTGTCCCATTGTGCCTGGCCTCGACGGTGCCTAAAATATCGGCGGCCGCATTCCGTTCCGTTTCGAACTTTTCCACAGGCTTCAAGGTTGAGCTTGTAGCTGGTGGGTGCTCGAAACCGCTCTTCTGCCAAGGAGGGGAGCATGGAACACAGGCCTCTGTCCGAACTCAGTAGCGTCGCCGACCTGAAGATCCCCGGGGATGTCCAAGCGCCGGTCCTGTCGAAGCGGGAGCGTCTCGACCGTTGGGTCGACCTGCTGGAGCAGGAGCCCGACCGTATCCTCCGGACCCTGGACGAGATCGAGTGGAAACCGAAGGCGCAGCGACGAGCGTTGCGCGCCGACGGCTCCGCCCTGACGGTCGCCTATTCCGATCCCGTGCTCCGCAGGGCAGGGCTCCTGAGCGACAGGTTCGGGGATGCCGTCGATTTCTTCGAGGTCTCGGAGCACGACGCCCATATCGTTCTCTGCTCCTGCCATGGCGGCGAGTCGATGCGTGCGGATGAAGCGGCGCGCCGGGTGCGCGGCATCCGCTCCCCGAGTCTCTGGGCGCTCTACTTCGGCTGGTTTCGATAGCGTCTCGGCCGCCCTGGTTCTGGATCAATCCTTGTAGGGATCGAACTCGCCAGGGCCGGCCATCGCGACGGCGAAGGGCCGGAGCCTGCGCTCCACCGCGATCGTGCCTCGGTGATAGGCGAGCACGTCCTCGAGGCGCCGGTAGACCATGGGGCTCTCATCCACATCGCCTCCGCGCAGGAGAATGCCCTTTTCGCGCAGCCATGCGTCCATCTCGTCGCGGGTGAACCGGGGAGGGCGGACCCATTCTCCCGCCTTGTTCTTCTTGCCCTTCGCGTCCATGCGGCCGAAGAGGCGTCCTGCCCCGTGCACCGTCGAATAGAGGCTGTCGGCGCTCTCCCTCCCGTCGATTCCGTGCAGGATGACCGCGTTGTCGCCCATGGATCCGCCAACGAAGCCGCGCTGCCCGGGAAACGCCGGCGTCGCGCCCTTGCGGACGACCCAGTATTCCTTGCCGCCGTGGCTCTCCCGCCAGACGAAGTTGTGGTGATTGTGCACCGTGTCGGTCACCCGACCGCCGATGATCCGGCGCACGCGCTCGACCACCCATTCCCGACCGGCATAGGCATAGAGCCCACCGAGCGTCACGCCGGCGATGTAGCTGCGCCCGATCTCGCTGTCCTGGTGGACGAGGGCGGGATCGACCTCCATGCCGTCCTTGGCCCCGACGAGAGCGAGGTGCTTGGTGGTGATCTTGTGGCCGAGACCGCGGGAGCCGAAATGGACCCCGATCCAGACGAAGCCTTCCTCGTCCTCGAACAGGTCGACGTAGTGATTGCCCGAGCCCACCGTCCCGAGCTGTCCGGAGGCTAGCTTCTTGAGATCCCGGACACCGGCTTCCTCCCAGAGAGGGGATTCGAACAGCTCATGGTCGACCGTGACGGCGTTTTTCTGGCCGATCCCGAAGCTGATGGCACGGCCGATGTCGGCCAGGATGCGCCCCGCCTGGCCGGCGATGTCCTCGTAACGGGTGTCGAGCCGGACAGCCATGTTCCCGCAGGCGATATCGAACCCGACCCCGCTGATGGAGACATGCTCCTCATAGGCGATCACCCCGCCGATGGGATGCGCGTAGCCGAGGTGTCCGTCCGCGCAGAGCACGCCCCTGGCGGCGCTCCCGACCTGCATGCAGCGGTCCAGCTGCCGGATGGTCTTCTCGTCATGCTCGCCGTAGATTCGGGTCCTCGCCGTCACGATCGGTCTCCGGGTCAGGGGCGGTTGTACCGCTCGCGCAGGCGCTCGATCTCCCGCTGGAGGGCATCGAGGCCACGCGCAACGTCCCTGCCCATGTTCTCGACGACTCCCGTTCCCGCGGCCACGTCCGGGCAATCCAGCGTCCCGTCCCGTCGGTGCCGGGGCGAGATGCCCCCTTGAGGGGTGAGCAGGTAGGCGCAGCCCGTATCCTCATCGCGCCAGACGACGGGCTGGTCGAGAGCGGCCACCGGGGTGGCCGACAGAACAAGGATGGACAAGGCGCAGCAGCGGCGAAACATGGTCACGGCGAGACCCCCGGAACGAACCCCTCCCTCCAGGGAATGCCGGCCCGCCGGCCCGTGTTCCTCCCGGCCTGCCCGCTACCATCCGTCAATTTGACTTCCCCTCCGGTTTAGAGGACATCACGCGGTTTGATGGACCTGTGCCGATGGGATATCCCGTCAGAACGCAGGCGTGCCCGCCCCCGGAGTCATTGATGGACGGTTCTGTCCCCCAGCCGCGGAGTTCATTGCGCTCTCTCTCCGTGGCCCAGCTCACGAGTGTCGTGGAGCGGAGCCATGCCCGGCTCTGCGCCGTTCTCGTCCTGCTGTCGCTCGTCTGCTTCCTGCCGGGCTTCACAACCCTTCAGCCCATGGATCGGGACGAGCCGCGCTATGCCCAGGCTTCCAAGCAGATGCTGGAATCCGGCGATCTCGTGGACATCCGCTTCCAGGACGAGGCCCGGCACAAGAAGCCGGTGGGGATCTACTGGATGCAGAGCGCGAGCGTCGCCATCGGGCAGGCGCTGGGCGTGCCGGAGGCGCGGACCACCATCGCCCTCTACCGCATCCCGTCGCTTCTCGGGGCGATTGCGACGGTCCTGCTGACCTACTGGGCCGCCCTGGCCTTCTTCGGGCGACGAGGGGCGTTCCTGACGGCGGCCCTGATGGCGACCTGCGTGATTCTCATGGTGGAGGCGCGCCTCGCCAAGACGGACGCCATGCTGACCGCCTGCTCCGTGGCCGTGATGGGTGGTCTCGCGAGGGCCTATCTGAGCCGCGGCGCCGGGGTTCTGCCCCGGAGAGCCCTGCTGATCTTCTGGGCCGGCTTCGCCTTGGGGATCCTCGTCAAAGGTCCGCTGGTCATCATGTTCGCGGGATTGGCCGCGGCGGTCCTCGCCTACAAGGAGCGCTCGGCGCGTTGGCTTCTCACCCTGAGGCCCTGGCTCGGCGCCGCCTTCACGCTGGCGGTGGTGCTGCCGTGGTTCGTCGCCATCGCGCTCAAGACCGGCGGCGCCTTCTATTCCGAGGCGGTCGGCCACGACATGCTGGGCAAGGTCGGGACGGCGCAGCGGTATCACTGGGCCCCGCCCGGCTTCTACCTGATCTCCTTCTTCGCGACGTTCTGGCCGGGCGCCATCCTGGCAGCCATTGCGGTGCCCTTCGCCTGGAAGCATCGCCGGGAGGAACCGGTCGCCTTCGCGCTTGCCTGGATCGTCCCGTCCTGGATCGTCTTCGAGGCCGTGCCGACCAAGCTGCCGCACTACACGCTGCCTCTGTTGCCGGCGGTGGCCATCGTCACAATCATGGCCATCTCGCGCCATTTCGTGGGTCCGCATCGGCCTGCGGCCAAGCTGGCGACCGTGATGATCCCGTTCATCCCGGTCGGCCTGACCGTCGGCCTATCGGCGGTCGGCTGGTCGTTCGACGGGATGCTGCCCTTCCGGGCTCTTCCGTTTCTCGTGATCTCCTCCGTTCTCGCCCTCTGGGCGTGGTGGCTCTTCGTCAAGAGCCGGCTGGTGCCGACCCTGTGGGCCGGGTTCATCTCGGCGGCCTTTCTCGCGATCGGGGTTTTCGGGTTCGCGCAGCTCGATCTGCGCTCCCTCAAGATCTCGGACCGGCTGGCCGAGGTCGCCCGCAACCTGCCTTGCGAGAACCCGCAGGTCGCGACCCTCGGCTACCGGGAACCCAGTCTCGTCTTCCTGACCGGGACCAACCTCGACATGGTCGAGACGGGACCCGAGGCATCGGCGTTCCTGCGGCAGGGCGGGTGTCGGGTCGTTTTCGTGGAGAAGCGGTACGAGACGGAGTTCCGGGCGGAGAACGCGCGCCTGAAGCAGCAGCCCGCCCTCTCGACCCGGATCCAGGGATTCAATATCAACAGCGGGCGGCGGGTCGATATCGCGGCTTATGCGACGGGCTTCTAGCGCATCGTGCGGAAAAGTGGACCCGGTTTTCCGCATAAACGATGCGCCGGCCAATAGTGGAGCATCGGACCCAAAAGTGGGTCCGATGCTCTAGTCCAGATGGCGATTGTGAAGAGGCGGCCAGTGATGGCCCGTAACGGATGACTGACCTTTCTCCCGGGCCCCGCATCAGCGTCGTGGTGCCCGTCAAGAACGAGGCGCTCAACATTCTCCCGCTGGTGGAGGAGATCGAGCGCGCCTGCGCGCCGCTCTCGCCCTTCGAGGTGATCTATGTGGATGACGGCTCGACCGACGAAACCGGGGACGAGGTTCTGAAGGCCCGGGCCACACGGCCCTGGCTGCGCCTCGTCCGGCACGAGGCGAGCTGCGGGCAGAGCGCCGCGGTCCGGACCGGCGTCCACGCGGCCCGGGGGGCGATCGTCATCACCCTCGACGGGGACGGGCAGAACGACCCGGCCTTCATCCCCCGGCTCGTGGCGGCCCTCGATGACCCTCAAACGGCCCTCGTTGCCGGCCAGCGGGTCGGACGGAAGGACGGCACCTACAAGAAGTGGCAGTCCCGGATCGCCAATGGGGTGCGGGGGAGGATCCTGAAGGACGGGACGCGCGACACGGGCTGCGGTCTCAAGGCCTTCCGGCGCGACGTCTACCTGCGGCTGCCCTATTTCGACGCCCTGCACCGCTTCATGCCGGCCTTGGTCAAGCGTGAAGGGTACCGGATCGCCCATGTGGACGTGGTCGACCGGCCCCGTCATGCCGGCCGGTCGAATTACGGGATGTTCGACCGGCTCTGGGTCGGCATCCTTGATTTAGCCGGAGTCTGGTGGTTGATCCGCCGCCGCCGCCGCGTTCCCGCTGCTCAGGAAATCGTCTGATGTTGATGCGCCTTTCACACGATCTGGGACTTTATTTCTATGACCTTGTCGTCGCCCGGTTCGATCTTTGGGCGGCCTTCGGCGTTCTGGCCCAGTTCGTCTTCGGGGCCCGGTTCCTCGTGCAGTGGATTGCCAGTGAGAAGGCGGAAAAGAGCGTGATCCCCGTCGGGTTCTGGGTGCTGTCGATCTCCGGTGGCCTGATGACCCTGGTCTACGGCTTCGCCCGCAGCGACATCGTCATCATCCTGGGCCAGGCCTTTTCGATCTTCATCTATATTCGCAACCTGATGCTCATCGCGAAGGAGAAGCGAAAGATTGCCGCTACGGCAGTTTCGGGGTCCCAGGCGGAGGCTCCGGCCGCCTAGCGCACCGTGCGAAAAAGTGGGCCCGGTTTTTCGCCCTCAACGATGCGCCGGCCAAGAGGGGAGCATCGGACAACCGGGATCACCGGGACGAGCCCGGTGATGACGTGGAGAGTGGACAAGCTCGGTGATGACGACGGGGTGACCATCCGGCCGAGCGATCAGGACAGGGGCCCGAACGATGCGCGGCTTAAGGATGTGAGCATCGGACCCAAGCGTGGTCCCACCGTTCACGTCCGATGCCCTAAGCGCGCCTGAGCCCGAGAAAGCCTAGGCTGCCTTGGCGTCCGTCTCGCGGAGGCGGGTAAACCCGGCATCCAGGTCCCGCTTCAGGTCCTCGAGATCCTCCAGGCCGATGTGGAAGCGCAGGGCGTGACCGCCGGGCTCCCATGTGGTTGCCGTGCGATAGGCGGCGCAGTTGAAGGGGATCACGAGGCTCTCGAATCCGCCCCAGGAATAGCCCATTCCGAACAGCGACAGGCCGTCGAGCATGGCGGCGAGGGCCCGGTCCGAGCAGGGCTTCAGGATGATCGAGAAGAGGCCGGATGAGCCCTTGAAGTCCCGCTTCCAGATCTCATGACCCGGATCGGTCGCGAGGGCGGGGTGGAGGACCCTTGCCACCTCCGGGCGGGTTTCGAGCCAGCGGGCCATCCCGAGCGCCTGGGTCCCGTGCTCCCTCAGGCGAAGGGCCATGGTGCGCAGGCCCCGCAGACCCAGGAACACGTCTTCCGGTCCGGGGCACATGGCAAAGGAGTCGTAAGTCTCGCGCAGGCGCTTGAAGCAACGGTCATTGGCCGAGACCATGCCGAGCAGCAGGTCCGATCCGCCGCTCAGGTACTTGGTGCCGGCCTCGATGGCCATGTCCACCCCGCGCTCGTGCGGCGGGAAGAGCAGGG
Organism: Microvirga yunnanensis; assembly: GCF_025460875.1. Lineage (NCBI taxonomy): Bacteria > Pseudomonadati > Pseudomonadota > Alphaproteobacteria > Hyphomicrobiales > Methylobacteriaceae > Microvirga > Microvirga yunnanensis. Next base: position 117,364 of record NZ_JAMXFI010000007.1, on the reverse strand, counting down.
GGGTCGCCCAGGTGTTGTCCATGAGGACGACCGCCCCATGACGATGCGCCACCTCGGCGATGGCGGGGATGTCCTGCATCTCGAGGGACTGGGAACCGGGAGCCTCGGTGAACACGGCCGTGGTGTTCGGTCGGATGAGAGCCTCGATCCCAGGGCCGATCTGCGGGTCGTAATAGGTGGTTTCCACACCAAAATTCTTGAGCACGCCGTTGCAGAATTGCCGGGTCGGCAGGTAGACCGAATCCGTCATCAGCAGATGGTCGCCGGCCTTCAGGCATGACATCAAGGCAACCGTGACGGCGGCGAGCCCCGATGGGGCAAGCACGGTTCCGGCGGCGCCGGTCAGTTCCGTCCAGGCGACTTCAAGGGAGTTGGTGGTCGGAGTCCCTTTCGTCCCATAGGAATACCGCCCGCGCCGGTGCAGCAGATCGTCGGTGGTCGCGTACAGCACGGTCGAGCCGCGGTAGATCGGCGTATTGATGAATCCGTGCTGCTCGAACGGCTCCCGCCCGGCATGCACGAGGCGGGTTCGTTCGGATAGGTTTTGGGGCTTTGGAGGGAGTTTTGACATCGCTTCAAGGGCTTGCTGAGGAGATTCCGATCTGAGACCGGGCCGCTCCTGCCGTCAAGTCAGGCAAGAAATGCCTTCCATCAAGACTTGACCAGTGATTAATCATGGAATGTGATGGATCTCGATGCCGTCTCAGCCGAGGCGGCGTAGACTGGTCTATCCGGGGCCCGGCTGGGGGGTCATAACCATAAGCGGCCGAGCCATGTGGAACTATTGGGAGAAGATACAAACATGAAAAAGGCTCTCGTATCGATTGCCTTCGGCCTGACAGCCAGCCTGCTCGCGACGGGCGCTTCCGCCCAGGCGACGCTCAACAGCGTGAAGCAGAAGGGCTTCCTGACCTGCGGCTCGAACACGGGTCTCGCCGGTTTCGGCCAGCCGGATGCTCAGGGCAACTGGACCGGACTCGACGTCGATTTCTGCCGCGCCATTGCGGCCGCCATCTTCGACGATCCGACCAAGGTTCGCTTCATTCCGCTCGCCGCCAAGGACCGTTTCACGGCCCTCCAGTCCGGCGAAGTGGACGTGCTGTCCCGCAACTCCACCGTGACGATGTCGCGCGACACGCAGCTCGGCCTCGACTTCCCTGCCATCAACTACTTCGACGGCCAGGGCTTCATGGTCCGCAAGAAGCTCGGCGTTTCCTCCGCCAAGGAACTGAACGGCGCCTCGATCTGCACCCAGCAGGGCACCACCACCGAGCTCAACCTCGCCGACTACTTCCGTGCCAACAACATGAAGTACGAAGTGGTGGCGTTCGCGACCTCGGACGAGACGTTCAAGGCCTATGACGCCGGCCGCTGCGACGCCTTCACGACGGATGCCTCCGGCCTTTACGCCGAGCGCCTGCGCGCCTCGGCCCCGGACGATCATATCGTTCTGCCGGAAATCATCTCGAAGGAGCCGCTCGGTCCGGCCGTCCGCCATGGCGACAACCAGTGGGGCGACATCGTCCGCTGGACCCACAACGCCATGCTGAACGCCGAAGAGCTCGGCGTGACCAAGGCCAATGTGGACCAGATGAAGACCTCCGAGAACCCGGAGATCAAGCGTCTTCTCGGTACGGAAGGCAAGTTCGGCGAGGCCGTGGGCCTGACCAACGACTGGGCCGTGCGCATCATCAAGCACGTGGGCAATTACGGCGAGGTGTTCGAGAAGAACGTCGGCGAGGGCTCGCGCCTGAAGATCAAGCGCGGTCAGAACGCCCAATGGACGAAGGGCGGCCTGCAATACGGCATCCCGATCCGCTAAGCTGTTGACAAAGGGGCGTCCGGACAATCCGGGCGCCCTTCTCAGACACGAACAACAAAAAGCCGCCCGTTCGTGGTATCCTGGATGCCGTGAACAGGGGAGGACGGCAGGATACAAATAAGAAGCCGTCAGAGGATGAACTCAGTGCAGACCGCTGTCAGTCAGACATCGCCCCCCAAAAAATCGTTTCTATACGATCCCAAAGTCCGTGGGATTTTCTATCAGGTCGTTCTCGTCCTCGCGATCGTCTACCTTTTCTACGTCGCCGCGACGAATGCCGTCGAGAACCTGCAGCGCGCCAAGATCGCCTCCGGGTTCGGCTTCCTCAACAACACCGCGGGCTTCGACATCAGCCAGACGCTGATCCAGTTCAGCGCAGCCGGCGGGACCTACGGCGATGCGTTCATCGTCGGCCTCCTGAATACCCTGCTCGTTTCCGCCATCGGCATCTTCTTCACCACGATCCTCGGCTTCCTGATCGGCATTGCGCGCCTGTCCAAGAACTGGATGGTGGCCAAGGTCGCCATGGTCTATGTGGAGGTTCTGCGCAACATCCCGCTGCTGGTGCAGTTGCTGTTCTGGTACATCGCGGTCCTCGGGACCCTGCCGCAGCCGCGCAACTCCCTCGAGATGGGCGCCGGCTTCTACCTGAACTCCCGCGGCCTGTTCATGGCCAAGCCCATCTGGGGAAGCAATATCTCGGTTGTCGTTGCGGCTCTCGTGATCGGACTTGTCGGGACCTTCGTGTATCGCCGCTGGGCCCGCAGGCAACAGGAGCAGACCGGACGGCAATACCCTGTCGGCAAGGTCACCCTGGCCTTGCTCCTCGGCCTGCCCGTCCTGACCTGGATCGTGCTTGCCATTGCGGGGGCCAACCCGATTACCTTCGAATTGCCGCGCAAGGGGACGTTCAACCTGACCGGCGGCATGCAGATCCTGCCGGAATTCGTGGCGCTTCTCCTGGGCCTCGTCACCTACACGGCCGCCTTCATCGCCGAGGTGGTCCGCGCGGGCATCCTGGCCGTGTCGAAGGGCCAGTCGGAGGCGGCAGGCTCCCTCGGCCTCACGCCGGGACAGACCCTGCGCCTGGTGGTGATCCCCCAGGCCATGCGGGTCATCGTCCCGCCGCTGACCAGTCAATACCTCAACCTGACGAAGAACTCCTCCCTGGCGGTCGCCATCGGGTATCCCGACCTGGTTCAAGTCTTCATGGGAACCGTGCTGAACCAGACCGGCCAGGCCATCGAGGTGGTCGTCATCACCATGGGCGTCTACCTGACGATCAGCCTCGTGACGTCGTTCATCATGAATATCTACAATCGCCGCGTGGCGATCGTCGAGCGGTAGGAGATCGCATGAGCACCGCCGTCGACATTCCCCGTTTCGTCCGCGCCAAGCAGGTGGAGGCGCTGCCTCCGCCCAACCTGGCCCGCGGTCCCATTGCGTGGGTTCGGGAAAACCTCTTTTCCGGCCCCTTCAACACCATCCTGACGCTGGTGGTGTTCTACCTCCTGTACGTCGCCGTCCCGCCCCTGGTGAGGTTTCTCTTCATCGATGCGGTGTGGACCGGCACCGACCGGGCCGCCTGCCGGGCGGATACGGGCGGCAGCGAAACCGGCGCCTGCTGGGCCTTCATCTGGGACAAGATCAACTACTTCATCTACGGCTCCTATACGGTGTCCGAGCGCTGGCGGGTCGACATCTTCTTCGCCCTTCTGGCCATCGGGGTCGCCTGGCTGCTGTGGCTCCGGGCGCCGCGCCGGGATCTCGGAGCGGTCTATTTCTTCTGGATCTTCCCGGTCGTGTCCTACGTGCTCCTGACGGGCGGCAATGCCGATCTCGGCCTGCGCTTCTGGATAGGGTTCGCGATCTTCGGCGCGCTGGTGATCGCCCTGTTCGCCTTCTTCGCGGCACTGCTCAAGACCGCCATGCGTCCCGCCCTCATCATGGGCGGCGGCATCGTCGCGGTGATCGGCATCACCTTGGCCGTGGTCGATGTGGATTTCGGCCTCGCCCATGTGCCCACCTCCCTGTGGGGCGGCATCCTGGTGACGCTCCTCGTCGCGACGGTGGGCATCGTGGTCTCGCTGCCCTTCGGCATTCTCCTTGCCCTGGGGCGGCGTTCCAAGCTCCCCATCGTGCGCATGGCCTCGGTGATCTTCATCGAGTTCGTCCGCGGCGTGCCGCTGATCACGGTGCTGATCATGGCCAACACCATGCTGCCGCTGTTCCTTCCCGGGGACATGACGGTGGACCGCCTGCTCCGGCCCCTCATCGGCACTGCGCTCTTCGCCTCCGCCTACATGGCCGAGGTGGTCCGCGGCGGCCTTCAGGCCATGCCGAAAGGGCAGTACGAGGGCGCGATGTCGCTGGGCCTGAACTATCCGCAGATGATGACCCTCATCATCCTGCCTCAGGCCCTGCGGATCGTGATTCCGGGCATCGTGAACACCTTCATCGGCCTGTTCAAGGACACGTCCCTGGTGGCCATCGTGGGCATCTTCGATCTGGTGAAGACCATCGAGGCCTCCCGGATCGATCCGAACTGGGCGGCTCCGACCATCGGCATCACGGGCTATGCCTTCGCGGCTCTGTTCTACTTCATCTTCTGCTTCGGCATGTCCCGGTACTCGCTGGGAGTCGAGCGGCGCCTTGCGGCTGGTCAGAAACGGTAAACACACATGGCAACGACACTTTCATCCCAAACCATCCGCTCCGTCGACGTCGACCCGAAAGCCGAGGCCGCGGTGCAGATGATCGACGTGCACAAGTGGTACGGGGAGTTCCACGTCCTGCGCGACATCAATCTCAACGTGCGGCGCGGCGAGCGTATCGTGATCTGCGGTCCCTCGGGCTCCGGCAAGTCCACGATGATCCGCTGCATCAACCGCCTGGAGGAGCACCAGAAGGGCCGCATCATCGTCGACGGCACGGAGCTTACCAACGATCTCAAGCGCATCGACGAGGTGCGCCGCGACGTGGGCATGGTGTTCCAGCACTTCAACCTGTTCCCGCACCTGACGATTCTCGAAAACTGCACGCTCGCTCCGATCTGGGTGAAGAAGATGCCCAAGAAGGAGGCGGAAGAGATCGCCATGCATTACCTGAAGCGGGTCAAGATCCCCGAGCAGGCGAACAAGTATCCCGGCCAGCTCTCCGGCGGCCAGCAGCAGCGTGTGGCGATCGCCCGCTCCCTGTGCATGAGCCCGAAGATCATGCTGTTCGACGAGCCGACATCGGCGCTCGATCCCGAGATGGTCAAGGAGGTGCTCGACACCATGGTGGGACTGGCCGACGAGGGCATGACCATGCTCTGCGTCACCCACGAGATGGGCTTCGCCCGCCAGGTGGCCGACCGGGTGATCTTCATGGATTACGGACAGATCGTCGAGATGAACACGCCCGACGAGTTCTTCAGGAATCCGCAACACGAGCGGACCAAGCTCTTCCTCTCGCAGATCCTGCATTGAGCGGATGGTGAGCAACGAAAAGGCCCCGGCAATCTCCGGGGCCTTTTTTCATGGCTGCCTGTTCAGCCTTTCGTTCCCGGCCCTGTCGCAATCGGCAGGTCGTCCCGCGCACCCCACTCGGACCACGAGCCGTCGTAGATGGCATCAGCGGGCCGCCCCAGGGTTTCGAAGGCCACCGAGAGGATTGCGGCCGAAACGCCTGAGCCGCAGCTCGCGATGATCGGACGTTGAAGATCCAGGCCGGCGTCACGGGCGGCCTGCGCGATGCTCGCGCTGTCCTTCAACCGACCATTGTCCACGATGTCGCTCCAGGGCAGGTTCGCGCTGCCCGGAATGTGTCCCGCCTTCAGACCGGGCCGAGGCTCGGGCGCCTCTCCTCTGAAGCGATCCGCCGCGCGGGCATCGACGACCTGTGCCGAGCCGGACTGAATCGCGTCCTGCACGCGCGCGACATCCGCGACGGCCGAAGCTGAGAAGGAAGGCGTGAAGGTCCTGGGCGGGCGCGGCTCCTCCGGGCCTGTCTCGATCGCTCGTCCTTCCGCTTTCCAGGCAGGGAAACCACCATCCAGAATCGCGACGTCACGGGCGCCGAACACCTGGAACATCCAGCGGACCCGCGGGGCCGAGAAGAGGCCCAGGCCGTCATAAACCACGATGGTCGTATCCTGGCTGATCCCCATGGCGCCCGCAGCCTTGGCGAAATCCTCCGCCGAGGGGAGCATGTGGGGCAGGGCCGAGGACCGATCCTTGACCGTGTCGATGTCGAAGCGCACGGCCCCCGGAACATGGCCGGCGAGGTACTCGGCCTCGGGGTCGCGGTTCTGGTTCGGGAGATACCACGAGGCGTCCACGACCACGAGGTTCGGATCATTCAGGTGCTCCTGCAGCCAGGAGGTCGAAACGAAAGGCTGGGACATGGCAAAACTCCTTGTCATAGGGGCTCAATCGACCAGCGACATGCGAACGCGGCGGTTCTGCTTGCCCTTCTTCTCGATGTCGGTGACCGCGACCGTGCCGATCTCGCCGGTGCGGCGCACATGGGTGCCGCCGCAGGGCTGGAGGTCGATCCCCTCGATCTCGACCAGCCGAACACGGCCCGACCCGCGGGGCGGCTTGACCGACATGGTCTTCACGAGCCCCGGATTCGCATCGAGCTCCTCGTCCGTGATCCACCGCTCCGTGACCGGCGCGTCCCGGGCCACGAGTGCGTTCAGCTTCTCCGTGATCTCCGCCTTGTCGAGGCCGGCATCCGGGATGTCGAAGTCGAGCCGCCCGTCGCCGTCGCCGATGGCGCCGCCCGTCACCGGGTAGGGAAGGACGACGCTCAGCAGGTGCAGGGCCGTATGGACGCGCATGCGTTTGAGGCGCCGCGGCCAGTCGAGCTGCAGCCGGACGGCGTCACCCTCGGAGAACCGGGAGGCTGCCTCTTGTCCGACCAGATGCACGACCTGCGAACGGTCCGGGCCATAGACCGTGTTCGTGATCGGGAAAGTATCGCCGTCGGCATTCACGATGGAGCCGGCGTCCCCCGGCTGTCCGCCGCCTTGAGCGTAGAACACCGTGCGATCGAGGATGACGCCGCCCTCGGGCGTCGTCCCGAGGACCCGGGCCTCGCAGGAGGTGGCATAAGCGTCGTCGCGATAGAGCAGCTTGGTCGCAGTCATGATGGTCTCGGGGTTGGGCGGGGCGGATCGTTCGGGTTGGAAAGCGACCGGGATGCTGACGTCAAGGAGCAGGGCGGGTCAAGCTCCCTTGGCGCCAGCTCCCTTGGCGCCAGCTTCTTGGGCGCAAGCCTCCCTTGGCCAAGGTCACGAATCGAGCTCGCTCCCACCGCGAAGGCTGCGGAAGGCCTGCAAGGCTCGTTCGCGCGCCGGGCCGTGCGGGATGACCGGGTTCGGGTAGGTCTCGCCTGGCCTGATCCCGGCCGCATGGAGAATGTCGGGGGGCGCGTCCCAGGGCCGGTGGATGAACCCCGCGGGCAGCTCGGCGAGCTCGGGCACGAAGGAGCGGACGTAGTCGCCGCCCGGGTCGAATTTCTCGCCCTGGGCGACCGGATTGAAAATGCGGTGGAAGGGCGCCGAATCGGGCCCCGATCCCGCAATCCACTGCCAGCTGAAGGCATTGTTGGCGGGATCGGCATCGACCAGGGTGTCCCAGAACCAGGCCTCGCCCCGGCGCCAGTCGGTCAGGAGGTGTTTCACCAGAAACGAGGCAGCGATCATGCGCACCCTGTTGTGCATCCAACCCGTCTGCCAGAGCTGGCGCATTCCGGCGTCGACGATCGGATATCCCGTCCGACCCTTCTGCCAAGCTCTCACCGCCTGCGCATCGTCGTTCCAGGGAAAGCGGTCGAACCGGCCGCTATGCGGTCGATCGGGCATGTGAGGGTGGTAGTGGAGCATCTGGTGGCTGAAGTCGCGCCAGACGATTTCGCTCAGATATTTCTCCGCGTCCCGTGCCAGGCCGGGCTCGCGCGCGGCTTCCGCCGTCACGCCATGCCAGATCTGGCGGGGGCTGATCTCACCGAAGCGCAGATGCGGGGAGAGGCGCGACGTGCCCTGAACCGACGGGCGGTCCCGGCTATCCGCATAACCTTTCAGGCTCTCACGGCAGAAGCGCTCGAAGCTTTCCCGCCCCGCCCGTTCGCCCTGGCGCCACCCGGCGCGCAGCCCCCCGGCCCAGTCGGGGGATGAAGGTTCGAGGCTCAGCGTGGCGAGAGGGACGGCGGCATCCAGGAGGGCCGAGGGCCACGTCCCCCCGGCGATCCGCTTCGGAGCCGGCAAGGGAGCGGGGACGGACCGGGCCATGACGGCCCTGAGATAGGGGGTGAAAACCTGAAACGGCTTCCCGGCCTGGTTGGCGATCGTCCAAGGTTCGTGCAGGAGCCGTCCGTTGAAGCTGTGGGCTCGCACGCCGAGATCCGTCAGGCGCTCCTTGATCGTGCGGTCGACGGCGATCTCGGCCGCGCCATAGCGCCGGTTCCAAAAGATCGCCGAGGCCCCCGTTTCGACCGCGAGCCTGCCGACGATCGACAGGGCCGACCCCTTGAACAGGAGAAGCCGGGATCCGGCCCGATGGAGAGCCTCGCCGAGGGCTGCGAGAGAGCCGTGCAGCCACCACCGCGCGGCGGCGCCGAGGGGACGCAGCCCGTCGGAGTCGTCGTCCACGACCGCGAAGCATAGAACCTGCGATCCCGTCGCGACGGCCGCCGCGAGGGCAGGGTGATCGGCCAGGCGATGGTCGTCGCGAAACCAGACCAGGACGGGAGCTTGTGAATCGGTGCTCATGGCAGCGGATCATAGCCAAGGCTCGAGCCTGGAAAAGACCGAGCCGGACGCCGTGCACGCTGAGGTCGAATGCGGGAGAGACGGGAAGGTTGGCTCCGGCGGTAGGATTCGAACCTACGACCAACGGATTAACAGTCCGCTGCGCTACCGCTGCGCCACGCCGGAATAAGCCATACCTTTCCAAGAAGCCTTATCGCTCAGCTTCTTGAGCGCCGCGGAGGTCCGTGGGACATGTCCGCCGGCGAGGTGGGAGGCATATAGCACGGGTTTCCGCGGTTGCAAGCGCATTGTTGTCCGGCGGGCATGAAAAGGGGCTGTTGCTCTTTGGGGGGATGGTTGCTATGGAGCACCCGTCGCGTTCGCGGCACGCCCCGGATGGCCTCGTGGCGGAGTGGTTACGCAGAGGACTGCAAATCCTTGCACCCCGGTTCGATTCCGGGCGAGGCCTCCAACGAATTCTGAAGGCACGATCCATGGTCGATTTCACACAAGCGCGCCGCATGATGGTTGATGGCCAGCTGCGCACTTTCGATGTGAACGACATGCCTCTCCTGGATGCCATGGACAGCGTTCCGAGAGAGCTCTTCGTGCTCCCGGGCCGCGAGAGTCTTGCCTATATCGACCAGGACATCCTCGTGAGCGACGGCGGCGAGAGCCGCTACATGCTGTCTCCGATGATCCTGGGTCGCATGATCCAAGCGCTCGAGATCGATCCGGGCGACAATGTTCTCGATGTCGCCGGGGGGCGCGGCTATGCTTCCGCGGTCTTCCGCGCGCTGGGTGCTCGGGTGACCCTCCTTGAGTCGGACGAGAGCCTTGCCGCGGCTGCCCGGCAGTGTCTCGGTGCCGCCGGATGCGACGACGTTGCCGTCGCGACCGGGGCGCTGGAGCAGGGCTATGCCGCCCACGCGCCCTTCGATGCCATTCTCGTGAACGGCTCGGTCGAGGTCCGCCCGGACGGGCTCCTCCGGCAGCTCGGCGAGGGTGGTCGTCTGGTCTGCGTGAAGGGGCGCGGACGCGCTGCCCGGGCGACCCTCTACGTCCGCAGCGGAGACGCGATCGGAGAGCGTAGCCTTTTCGAGGCCGCAGCGCCCCTGCTGGCGCCCTTCGTTCAGCCGGCCGGCTTCACGTTCTAATTCCTTCCAGATCCTTAATTTCAGCGGTTCGGCAGTGTCGCTTTTTTGCGCCACTCCCAAGCTAAAATCGAGACGGCCCCAACGCGTTGTTGCCGACTCTGTTCCCTTGGGTATTGTTGCGCTTTGAGTCGCAGTGGTTTCTGAAATCGGCGTCTCTTGCGGATATTCCGTTTGGGTCGCTAGGCAGGTGCGCGTGAAGAATAAGCATTCCAAGAAGACGTATCGCTGGCTCTGTGGGGTGATGACCTCGGTGTTCGTGCTGATGGGCCCGGCCGGGGCTTCGGCTGAGACCTTGGAAGGCGCCCTGGCCCGCGCTTACGGCAACAATCCGGACCTGAATGCTCAGCGTGCCAACGTCCGCGCGACGGATGAAACGGTCGCCCAGGCGAAGTCCGGATATCGGCCGATCGTCAACGGAACGGCCGATGTCGGCCGAACCTGGGCCTCGGTCGAGCAGCCCTCGTCCCGCTTCTCGCCGAATACGACGACCCAGAGCGCCCTCAACCCGCGCGGGTTCGGCGTCGAGGTCAACCAGACGATCTTCGATGGCTACCGGACGCAGAACCGGGTCCGCGCCGCGGAATCCTCGGTCCTCGGCTCGCGCGAAACCCTGAACAGCAGCGAGCAGAGCACCCTGCTCGATGCGGCGACGGCCTATATGGACGTGCTGCGGGATACGGCCATTCTCGACCTCCAGCGCAACAACGTCGAAGTCATCGACGAGCAGTTGCGCCAGACCCAGGACCGATTCAACGTCGGCGAAGTGACCCGGACCGACGTCGCCCAGGCGGAAGCCCGCCTGGCGGCCGCGCGGTCCGAGGCCAGTCTCGCCGAGGCCACCCTGCGCAACAGTATTGCGACGTATCGCCAGGTCGTGGGGGTCGAGCCCGCGCAACTGGCGCCCGGGCGTCCCTTGGACCGCCTGACCCCTCGGTCGGTCGACGCGGCCCTCAAGATCGGCCTGAACGAGCATCCGGCCATCAAGGCGCGCCAGCATGCGGTCGACGTGGCCGAGCTCCAGGTGAAGATCGAGGAGGGCGCCCTTGCCCCGCAGCTGGGCGTCGTGGGTGCCGTCGACCAGCGGTATGACCGGAATACGGGAGGCGATGCGTCCCTGTCGGCCTCGGTGGTCGCGCGGCTCACGGTGCCGATTTATGAAGGCGGTCAGGTTTATGCCGCGACGCGTCAGGCCAAGGAAGTGGCCGGACAGCGCCGGCTCGAGGCGGATTCGGTCCGCGATCAGGTACGCGCCGCGGTCAGCTCCTCCTGGGGGCGGCTGGAGGCAGCCCGCGCGCAGATCGTCGCCGCGCAGGCTCAGATCGACGCCGCCGAGACAGCCCTGAGCGGCGTGCGCGAGGAGGCCCGCGTAGGCCAGCGGACGACCCTGGACGTCTTGAACGCGCAGCAGGAATTGTTGAACGCCCGCGTCAATCTCATCACGGCTCAGCGCGACCGGGTGGTGGCTTCATACAGCCTGGTCAACGCCATGGGACGCCTCAACTCACGGGCGCTCGGGCTCAAGGTCAATCATTACAGCCCGAAGATCCATTACGATCAGGTCAAGGATCTTTGGGTCGGCACAAGTACGCCCGACGGTCGTTGATAAGTTTCGGGGCCAGAACCAAAAAGTTCTGGCCCCGCTTGTTTTCTTTAAGGTTGCGTAAAATACTTCATTTGCATTCTTTTGAATGTGATTCTTGCGTATTTTGATTTGGATGCGGTAATGGGTTCTGCGAGCCTGAAAGTTAACGAGCCATCGATGGAAGACATTCTGGCTTCCATCCGGCGCATCATCTCCGACGATGAGGCGCTGCAATCCCCCGAGCCGGAGGAACCGGCATCCTCGCCTTTGAAGAACGTTCTCGACATTGCCGAGATGCACATGTCGCCGCTGATCGCGCCCGGCCCCAACGAGTCGGTGCTCGGGCCCTGGAGCCGCGGCGAGGCTCTGCTGGACGAGGGGCCTATGGACGTCCGGGAGGCGGAGCATCTGCACGGCGATCATGACCCCGGGCAGCCCGCAGCGGCGCCGGTCCAGGGTGCGGTTCCGGAGGCGTCTCCCCGGCCGGCCGCTCCCATCATGCTTCCCCAGTCGGCGACCGCCGACCGTCTCCTGTCCAAGGAGGCCAGCGCGGCGGTTTCCGGCGCTTTCGACCGGCTCGGCGCTTCCGTGAGGCCAAGTCAGCCTCAGACCGTGGAGGATCTCATGAAGGAGATGCTGCGGCCCATGCTGAAAGCATGGCTCGATGACAATCTTCCTTCCGTGGTCGAGCGCCTGGTGCGAGGCGAGATCGAGCGCGTGACCCGCTCGCGAGGCTAGAACCGTGTCCCGGCCTGAAAACCGGGGCCCTTTTCCGTGCGGCGGGTCCAGATTGCCGCGCCTCTGTTGACTTCGTCCCATCCGTCCGGTTTGTAGCCGTCTTGCTCGCGCGGTATTCGCGCCCAGAGGCCGGTACTCATCATGATGGACAAGACGTTCGATCCCACCTCCGTCGAAGCACGCATTTCCTCCCTTTGGGAGGAGGCTGACGCCTTCAAGGCCGGCCGCGCGGATCGCCGGGACGCGGAACCCTACACGATCGTCATCCCGCCGCCCAACGTGACCGGCTCGCTCCACATGGGGCATGCCCTCAACAATACGATCCAGGACATTCTCTGCCGTTTCGAACGCATGCGGGGCAAGGACGTGCTCTGGCAGCCCGGCATGGATCATGCGGGTATCGCCACGCAGATGGTGGTCGAGCGCAGGCTGGCCGAGCGCCAGATCCAGCGCCGCGACCTTGGCCGTGAGGAGTTCGTCAAGCGCGTCTGGGAGTGGAAGGAGGAATCCGGTGGCACCATCGTGCGCCAGCTCAAGCGCCTCGGCGCCTCCTGCGACTGGTCGCGCGAGCGCTTCACCATGGACGAGGGCCTGTCCCGCGCCGTCCTGAAGGTCTTCGTCGACCTCTACAGGCAGGGCCTGATCTACAAGGACAAGCGCCTCGTCAACTGGGATCCCAAGTTCCAGACCGCGATCTCGGACCTGGAGGTTCAGCAGGTCGAGGTGAAGGGCCATCTCTGGCACATCCGCTACGCCATCGAGGGAATGCCGGATCGCTCCATCACGGTCGCGACCACGCGCCCGGAGACCATGCTCGGCGACGTGGCCGTTGCCGTTCATCCCGATGATGAACGCTACAAGGATCTCGTGGGCAAGTTCGCCATCCTGCCGCTGGTCGGCCGACGCATCCCGATCGTGGCTGACGACTATTCCGACCCCGAGAAGGGCACCGGCGCGGTGAAGATTACGCCCGCCCACGACTTCAACGATTTCGAAGTGGGCAGGCGCCACAAGCTGCCGCTCATCAACATCTTCGGGACCGAGGCGCAGCTCGAGCTCGCCGGCAACGACGCTTTCCTGGAGGGCCTCGAGCAAACCGGTGACCTGAACGCCGTGCTGGCTCTCGACGGTCTCGACCGCTTCGAGGCGCGCAAGCGGATCGTCATCATGCTGGAGGAGCGCGAGCTTCTGGTCCTGATCGAGCCGCACGCTCATACCGTGCCGCATGGCGACCGCTCCAACGTGGTGATCGAGCCCTACCTCACCGATCAATGGTACGTGAACGTGAAGCCTCTGGCCGACAGGGCGCTCGATGCGGTGCGCAAGGGCCAGACCAAGTTCGTGCCTGAAAGCTGGGAGAAGACCTATTTCCAGTGGCTCGAGAACATCGAGCCCTGGTGCGTCTCGCGCCAGCTCTGGTGGGGTCACCAGATCCCGGCCTGGTATGACGATCAGGGCCATGTCTACGTCACCATGAGCGAGGAGGAGGCGAGGGCCGAGGCACGCGCGAAGAATGGGCGGGATGTGCCGCTCAGGCGCGACGAGGACGTGCTCGACACCTGGTTCTCGTCCGCATTGTGGCCGTTCTCGACCCTGGGATGGCCGGACGATACGCCGGAGCTGACGCGCTATTACCCGACGAACACGCTCGTCACCGGCTTCGACATCATTTTCTTCTGGGTCGCCCGGATGATGATGATGGGCCTGCACTTCATGGAAGAGGTGCCCTTCGACACGGTCTATATCCATGCCCTCGTCCGCGACGAGAAGGGGGCGAAGATGTCGAAGTCGAAAGGCAACGTCATCGATCCGCTCGACGTGGTGGAGCAGTACGGGGCCGATGCGCTGCGCATGACGCTCACGTCGATGGCCGCGCAGGGGCGCGACATCAAGCTGTCGGTTCAGCGGGTCGAGAACTACCGCAACTTCGCGACCAAGATCTGGAACGCCGCTCGATTCGCCGAGATGAACGAGTGCAGACGCGTTGCCGGCTTCGATCCGAAATCCGTCAAGGAGACGCTCAACCAATGGGCGCTCAGCGAGTGCGCCAAGGCCATCAACGAGGTTGCGGCGGGGATCCAGAGCTACAAGTTCAACGAAGCGGCCGGTGCCGCCTACCGCTTCGTCTGGAACGTGTTCTGCGACTGGACGCTCGAACTGTCCAAGCCCGTCCTGCAGGGCGCGGATTCGCCGGCCAAGGACGAGACGCGCGCCACGATCGCGTTCATCCTGGACGAGATCTGCAAGCTTCTCCACCCCATCATGCCGTTCCTCACGGAAGAGCTGTGGGAGGTGAAGGGGCAGGAAGGGCCGAAGCGCGAGACGATTCTGGCTCTCGCTCCCTGGTCGAACCTCGATGATCTGATCGATCCCCGGGCCGAGGCCGAGATCGGCTGGGTGGTGGACCTCGTGACCGAGATCCGCTCCGCCCGTTCGGAAACGAACGTGCCGGCCGGCGCGCAGATTCCCCTGGTCCTCGTGGCGTCGTCGGGCGACGTGAGGGCGCGCGCGGGACGCTGGGGCGACATCGTCAAGCGCCTGGCCCGGATCTCCGAGATCTCGTTCGCCGATGCGGCCCCGAAGAGCTCGATCCAGCTCCTCATCCGGGGCGAGGCCGCGGCCCTGCCGCTCGAGGGCGTGATCGATCTCGATGCGGAGCGGGCGCGCCTCGCCAAGGAAATCCAGAAGCTCGACGTGGAGGTCGGCAAGATCGACGCAAAGCTCGGGAATGCGGATTTCATCAAACGCGCCCCCGAGGAGGTCGTGGAGGAACAGCGCGAGCGCCGCGACGAGGCGCTGACGCGCAAGGCGAAGATGGAAGAAGCTCTGGGACGCCTCAAGGACGCTTGAGGAAGCCTGCTCCACGGACCCAGCATCACCGGCCCGCGCCGGTGATGCCAATCCCACAAGCGCGAGAGCATTTTTCGGCGAAGTGGATCCGGTTCGCCGTTGAAAATGCGGCAAGCCAAAGAAGAGAGATGATTCCACGCCAGTGGAAACAGCTCTGGAGCATCGATCGGGATGGACGGGACCAACCCGGCCATGACGCTGTGGCGGATCATGCCCGAACCGAAAGCAAGGGGAAGGTGACAAGCCGGGTCGGAACCATGGATCTCCTTCACCCGATGCCCCGGTCATGTTCGCAAACAGCCGCCGCCTGGGGGACTCACCCGGTCACGAAATCCACCAAGAGCTTCACGTTGAGCGCCACGATGACCGCCGCGATCAAGCCGGCGATCGCGGTGAGCCATCGCGGCGTGACGAGGGCGCCCATCTTGGCCCGGGAGGCCGTCATCGTCACGAGCGGGATGACCGCGAACGGGAGCTGAAGGCTCAGGATCACCTGGCTCAGGATCAGCAGTTTCGCCGTCCCGCCCTCTCCGTATGCGATGGTGACGCCGGCGGCCGGGATGATGGCGATGCCACGGGTGATCAGGCGGCGCAGCCAGGGCGCCATCTTGAAGCTGATGAAGCCTTCCATGACGATCTGGCCGGCCATGGTGGCCGTCACCGTGGAGTTCAGTCCGCAGCAGAGCAGCGACAGGCCGAAGAGCATGGGCGCGATCGCACTGCCGAGGATCGGTTTGAGCAGCGTGTGGGCCTCGCCGAGCTCCGCGATCTCGGATCGGCCGGTGTGATGGAAAGCCGCCGCCGCCAGGATGAGCAGAGATGCGTTGATGGTGAGGGCGAACATCAGCGCGATGGTCGAGTCGAGGGTTGCGAAGCGCAGAGCCTCGCGCCGCTCGGACAGGGTGTCGCCATAGGCGCGGGTCTGCACGATGCCCGAGTGCAGGTAGAGGTTGTGCGGCATCACCGTCGCGCCCAGAATGCCGAGGGCGAGGTAGAGCATGTCGGGATTGGTGACGATCTCGGTCGTGGGAGCGAAGCCGGCGATGACGCCCGCCCAGTCCGGATCGGCCATGGCGATCTGGACACCGAAGCAGATGGCGATCACGCCGAGCAGCGTGATGATGAAGGCCTCCACCCACCGGAAACCGAGATTCTGCAGATACAGGATCAGGAACACGTCGAGCGCCGTGATGATGACGCCGATTTCGAGCGGGACCCCGAACAGAAGATTGAGGCCGATCGCCGTGCCGATCACCTCCGCGAGGTCCGTCGCGCAGATGGCAAGCTCCGCCAGTGCCCACAGGAGCCAGGCGACCGGCTTCGGATAGGCGTCCCGGCATGCCTGAGCCAGGTCGCGGCCCGTCGCGACCGCCAGCCTGGCGCAGAGGGATTGCAGGATGATCGCCATGATGTTGGAGATCAGCGCCACCGACAGCAGGGCGTAGCCGTATTTGGAGCCGCCCGCGATGGAGGTCGCCCAGTTGCCGGGATCCATATAGCCCACGGCGACCAGATAGCCCGGCCCCAGGAACGCCGCTGCGCGACGCCATACCGATCCCGGCCTCACGGCGATCGAGCGGTTGACCTCCGGCAGGGAGGCAAGGTCCGACGATCGCCGCCACGCGGCCTTTTGCACGAGGGACACGGGAGCGGGCTGGTCCATGGCGACTTTCTGCAGTTGCAAACGATTTGCAATAAGAAGCTAGCGTGTGTGCCTGGCCGCGGCAAGAGGAGAATCGCACGAAGTTGAACCGAGGGCCGTTCTCCCGCGAAAAAGAGCCTGTCCGGATGCCTCCGGTCTCGGTCCTGCGTTTCGGGCGTGACAACGCCCGCGAGGTTTGCTCTAGAGCCTCGGACGTGAAAAATGGACCCACTTTCGGGATCGATCCCGATGGTCCACTCTTGGCTGGAGCATCGTTCGGGGCGGCCCTCTGGGTCCGCACGATGCGCCAGGTCTTGCAAAACCAGACGGGTCAGCCGGAACAGGGATGGAAATGCTCGAGAGTGTCCTGATCGCCAACCGCGGCGAGATTGCGTGCCGCATCATCCGCACCGCCAAGCGCCTGGGCATGCGGACCATCGCGGTCTATTCGGAAGCCGATGCGGAGTCGCTCTTCGTTCAGATGGCGGACGAGGCCTATCTCATCGGACCAGCTCCCGCCCGCGAGAGCTATCTGCGGATCGACGGGATCATCGACGTCGCCAAACGCACCCGGGCCGCCTCCATCCATCCCGGGTACGGCTTCCTGTCCGAGCGGGCAGAGTTCGCCGAGGCCTGCGCGGCGAACGGCATCGTGTTCGTCGGACCGCCGGCCTCCGCGATCAAGGCGATGGGGCTCAAGGACGCCGCGAAGGCTCTGGTCCAGCAGGCGGGCGTCCCGGTCGTGCCGGGCTATCACGGCTCCAGGCAGGATCCGGATTTCCTGCGGCAGAAAGCCTATGAAATCGGGTATCCGGTCCTGATCAAGGCGGTTGCGGGCGGCGGCGGCAAGGGCATGAGGCGCGTCGAGAAGGCGGCCGACTTCGACGCCGCGCTGGAGAGCGCCCAGCGCGAGGCGCAGAATGCCTTCGGGGACCCGCGCGTGCTGGTGGAGAAGTACGTCCTCTCGCCGCGCCATATCGAGATCCAGGTCTTTGCCGACGCACACGGCAACGTGGTGCACCTCTTCGAGCGCGACTGCTCGCTCCAGCGCCGCCACCAGAAGGTGATCGAGGAGGCCCCGGCTCCCGGGATGACGCCGGAGATGCGCCAGGCCATGGGGCACGCGGCCGTCGAGGCGGCCCGGGCCGTGGGCTATGTCGGGGCCGGAACCGTCGAGTTCATCGCCGACGGTCGTGAGGGGCTGCGCCCCGATCGCTTTTATTTCATGGAGATGAACACCCGCCTCCAGGTGGAGCACCCGGTCACGGAGCTGATCACGGGGCTCGATCTCGTCGAACTCCAGTTTCGCGCCGCGTCGGGCGAGGTCCTGCCGTTTTCGCAGGAAGACCTCGCCATCGACGGCCATGCGGTCGAGGCGCGTCTCTATGCGGAGGACCCTGAGAAGGAATTCCTGCCCTCCACAGGAAAACTTTGGGCGCTGGAATTTCCGGAGCATGACGGAATCCGCATCGATACGGGTGTCGAGGCCGGCGCCGAGGTCACGCCTTACTACGATCCCATGATCGCGAAGGTCATCGCGCACGGTGCGAGCCGACTCGAAGCCCTGGACAGGCTCGCCGCCGCGCTCGGCAAGACGGTCGTTGCCGGGCCCAGGACCAACGCGGCTTTCCTGAAGAAGCTCTGCGAGGCCGAGGGGTTCAGGGCAGGCCGGTTCGACACGGGGTTCATAGACCGCAATCTCGCGAGTCTCGGGGTCGGACCGCAGCCCGTCGACGAGATCGCCGTGTCGTTCGGGGCGTCGGCGCTGATCTCACGGGAGATCGAGCGGTTGCGCATGGCCGAGCTCCAGAAGAGCGACGAGCCCTCGTCGCCATGGTCCATGCCGGACGGATTTCAGCTCCTCGGCATTCGCAGCGTCGGCGTGCCTCTGCGCGTGGACGGGGAGCGCGTCGAGGCGCGCGAGGTCTTCAGCCGCGAGCATCGCGGTGCGAGCACCGTCGCGTTCGGCGCGAGCGATCCCTGGGCGGTCGAGGAGATCGACCAGGAAGTGGACGCACCGCACGGCGTCTACATCATCCGCAACGGACGCCAGACGCTCGTCCAGCCGTATGATCCCTTCGATGTCGACCTCGAACACATGGACGAGGGCGGCACCGTCAAGGCGCCGATGCACGGCAAGCTCGTCGCGGTCTTCGTGCAGCCTGGTGACCGGGTCGAGAAGGGGCAGCGCCTCGCCATCGTGGAAGCGATGAAGATGGAGCATGTGCTGGTCGCGTCATCGGACGCGGAGGTGGCGGAGATTGCCGCCGAGCCGGGGACGCAGGTGGCGGAAGGGGCGCGACTGATCGTGCTCAAGACGGTGCGCCAGCCAGGAGTGGAGCATCGGACAATCGGGATCACCGGGACGAGCCCGGTGATGACGTGAGAGGGTGACTATTGCAGTGGCGCGACCCTTCCCACGACCCTCCCCACGTCATGGCCGGGCTTGTGCCGGCCATCCCGATGCGGAAAAGCGCCGCGCCTCGAACAATCGGGATCACCGGGACAAGCCCGGTGATGACGGGGTGGTGGATCGGCCGAGCGATCAAGACAGGGGCCCGAACGGTGCGCCGCTCAAGGGCTCGAGCATCGTGCGGCCCTCCGGGTCCGCTCTCAACGATGCTCTCATCCAAGGAGAATGCATCGGATCCGATTTCGAAAGGGGAGGCCACCTTTCACGTCCGATTCTCTAGCCTGCGTCGCACCGCCGGATGACAAACCCGCGGGCGCATGGTTGAAAAGCGACATGGCACTGCACCTGATCAAACTCTGCGTCGGTTGTGACTCGATTACGGATCTCGAGGAGTGGATCGAGGAGAATCGTGCGCTCCATCGGCGGCTCGGGCGCGAGTACGAGCAGACGCACACGACCCGGATGGTGCCCAAACGGGTCGACGAACTGCTGGATGGCGGATCCCTGTTCTGGGTGATCAAAGGGCAGGTCGCGGCCCGTCAGAGGCTTCTGGACGTCCGGCCGTTCACGGATGCGGACGGAATCGGCCGCTGTCGCCTGGTGCTGGACTCGGCCGTCATCGCGGTCGAGCCCCGTCCGTTCCGGCCGTTTCAGGGCTGGCGATACCTGGTCGCGAAGGACGCCCCCCGTGACATCGACCTGAAAGCGGGCGATCTTGCCAGGATGCCCGAAGACATGCGGCGCGAGCTGGCCGAGCTGGGCCTGCTCTAACCTATGTGAATCCGTGGGGATGTCCTGATGAGGATCCAATCCGTCGCTGCCGTCATCCTGATCGCCGCGAGCAGTCCTGCCCTTGCGAAAGAGTGCCGCATGCCCGACCCGGCGCCGGGCGCCCGCCCGGAGCTGCCTCCCGAGTGCAGGGCGCGTCTCGAGGGCCGGCCCGTGAAGGCCGAAAAGCCCGATTCCGTCAGCGCGAACCAGGGCTTCATCGATCTGGGCAACGGAACCCAGGTGCGGCTCGGCGGTCGTGTCCGGACGGAAGTCATGGGACGCTATTGAACTTTTTTGCCGGGGATCTTCTTGGAACCCCGCCGGCTCGAACAGCATTGGCTCAGCAGTACAGTTGAGTGGAGGTTCCGATGCTGATGTGTGCATCCGAAGGCCGGCACTGGCGCTACGAAGTCTGCGAGCATGATGACGGCTATCTGGTCCAGATGCGCGACCTTGCCACCGGCGAGCTCGATGAGGAATTTTCCACCATCTTTCGCACCTTGCCCGTGGCCTTCGCGTATGCCGAGATGTCGGCCGCCTACGAGCGCTATGCCGCTTCGGAACTCGAACAGGCGGAAGACGAGCAGATCGAGATCGACGTGGAGACGACGGAGCGTCATTTCATCGACCTGAGCGATCGTCTGCACGATTCCGGCATCAATGGCATCGTGGTTCAGGCCTGGGAGCGGGAGAGCCAGCGCAGCCGAGCCGGCCTGCTGCACTGAATCCTGATCGGCTTCCGGTCCGGGTGCGTGTGCAAGCCGGGCCGCCCGCTCGAACGCATCGTGCGAACCCAGAGGGTCCGCCCCGAACGATTCGCCGCTTACGGGTTTGAGCATCGGATCCGCTCCCGAAAGTGGGTCCACTTTTGGGTCCGATGCTCTAGCATCCCTCCATCACGACTCACGCCGATGATGGAGTTCCCATGGCTGATCTTTCCTCCTTTCCGATCGCGACCCGCTGGCCTGCCCGGCAACCCGACCGGATCCAGCTCTATTCCACGCCGACGCCGAACGGGGTCAAGGTCTCGATCATGCTCGAGGAGACCGGCCTGGCGTACGAGCCTCATTTCATCAATATCGGCCAGAACGAGACCTGGACCCCCGAGTTCCTGTCCCTGAACCCCAACGGCAAGATCCCGTCCATCATCGATCCCGACGGACCCGGCGGTCGGCCGCTTGCCCTGTTCGAATCCGGCGCGATCCTGCTTTATCTCGCCGAGAAGACCGGCAAGTTCCTGCCATCGGATCCCGCGGGGCGGTATGAGACCGTCCAATGGGTGTTCTTCCAGATGGCGGCCGTCGGGCCGATGTTCGGTCAGCTGGGCTTCTTCCACAAGTTCGCCGGCCGGGAGATCGAGGACAAGCGTCCGCTTGAACGCTACCGCAACGAGTCGAAGCGCCTGCTCGGGGTCCTCGAAACGAGGCTCGAGGGGCGCGACTGGATCATGGGGGAGGATTACACCATTGCCGATATCGCGCTGCTCGGCTGGATCCGCAACCTGATCGGGTTCTACGGGGCCGGGGAACTCGTGGAGTTCGACACCCTGAAGCGTGTGCCGGCCTGGCTCGAACGTGGCTTGGCCCGGCCGGCGGTCCAGCGCGGCCTGGACATCCCCAAGCGGCCCGAATAGCCCTTCGCCGCAGGCACCATTCCCCGAACGGCAATTTACATCGGCCTCGTCCCGGCCCACATGTTGGGACGGGGAAAAAACGATGATGCTGCTTCTTGGAATCCTGGCGGTCGCGCTTCTGTGGTGGCTCGCCAAGTCTTATACGCTGACAGACCCTAAGTCCCTGGCCAGGGGTGCGAAAGCGGCGGCCGGCATTGCGGCGCTCGGTGCGGCCGTGCTCCTGGGCGTCAAGGGACGCTTCGACATGGCGCTCCTCCTCGGCGGCTTCGCCGCCTGGGCCTTGGGGTGGGGCGCCCTGAATCTCCCGGGGCCCTGGAGCAAGCTCCAGCAGGCGCGAGGCCGTTTTTCACGCATCCGGTCGGCCATGATCGAGATGGAGATCGACCACGCCACCGGGGCCGTGGAGGGCAGCATCCTGGTCGGGGCGTTCGCGGGGCGCCGCCTCTCCAGCCTCGACCCCGAGAGCCTGCGCCGTCTCTACGATGAATGCGGCGCCCACGACCCCCAGGGCGTGCCGCTCCTAGAGGCGTATTTTGATCGCCGGTTTGCCGGCTGGCGTGAAAACGCTCAGGGAGATCGCGACACGCGGACGCGCACCCAGGCGCATTCGGGCATAATGACGAAAGAGGAAGCCTATCAGATCCTGGGCCTTCAGCCGGGTGCGAGCCTCGACGAGATCCGAAAAGCGCACCGGACGCTGATGAAGAAACTCCATCCCGACCAGGGGGGGACGGCGTATCTCGCGGCTCGCGTGAACGAGGCGAGAGAAGTCCTGCTGGGCCGACATCGCTGATACTCCACGCGCGATCCGGTGTGTCTGGAAGCTGCGACGGCGCAGGAACGCACGCCGTCGCGAAGTTCGCTATGTTCGGTCAGCCACGTGCGGCGAAGCAGTTGATGCCGCCCTTCTTGAGCTGCTTGCAGGCATTGGCAGCATCGTTCGACTCGGAGAATCCGGAGAATCGGGCCCGGTACAGGGTGCTCCCGTCGACCGTCACCTTCTCGGTGAACGGGGAGGCCTTGCCCAGAACCTTGCCGAACCGGCTGCGAGCGGAGTCGAGCATGGCCTTGGCCTTGTCTTCATCGTCCGTCGCACCCAGCTGAACGACCCAGCCGGCAACGGCCTTCCGGGACTCGGGAGCCTCCGCCTTGGGAGCCTCAGGCTTGAGGGAGGCCGTCTTGGTCGCCGCGGAAGCGGCGGACGGTGCGGGTTCGGAAGCCTTCGCCTCGATCTTGGCCTGCAGAGCCGCCTTCTGGGATGCCGGGATCGGCGCGGATGTCGGAAGGGCCGCATAGGCCTGGGCGTTCAGCGGCAGGGGTTCCTGGCCCTTCTGCCACCGGACCGAGGAGGGCGTGGTGGTCGAGCTGGCCCCGGCAGCCGAGGCCACGACCGGCCGCAGCGTGTTCAGGTCGAGCGGCTTGCGGTCGGGGGCGGCCTGAAGCGTCGCGGCCTGAGGAGTCGAGGCTTGGGCGACCGGTGCCTGGGCAATGGCCGAGGCCACCTTGACGGGTGCTGCAACGGGGGCGGGCTCGACGGGACGCGGCGCCGGAGCCTCGGCCACCATGGCCGGCTGGTTCTCGACCACTGAAGGTGCGGTCCGGGCACCCGCATAGGCCCGCGGCAGATGATTCTCGATGAGCCCCGCCATCTTCTGGTCACGGGATGCGCCGGAGCGGCCGCCGAGCACCACGGCCACGATGCTGCGGGTGTCGGTGTTCACCGAGGTCAGAAGGTTGAAGCCGGACAGGCGGGTATAGCCGGTCTTGATCCCGTCGACGCCGTCGATCTTGCCGAGCAGCCGGTTGTGGCCGCGGATCGTGCGCTTGCCATACTGGAACGATTGAGTTTGGAAGTAGGCGAAGTACCGTGGGAACCGGTCCTGGATCGCGCGGCCGAGGATCGACAGGTCGCGGGCCGTCGTGATGTTCGGCGGCTCGTGCGGCAGACCGTGCGGATTGTAGAAGGACGACGAGCTCATGCCGAGCTCCCGCGCCTTGCGGGTCATCATCTGAGCGAAGGCGTCCTCCGAACCTGCGATATTCTCGGCGACCACGACGGAGACGTCGTTCGCCGAGAGGGTCACCATCGCCTTGATCGCGTCGTCGACCTCGATGGTCGAGCCGGGGCGGAGGCCGAGCTTGGTCGGCGGCTGGCTGGCGGCATAGGCGGAGACGGTCAGGGGGGTGTCGGCGCGCATGCGGCCGCGCTCGAGCTGCTCGAACAGGAGATAAAGGCTCATCACCTTCGTGAGGGATGCCGGGATGCGCGGTTCATCGACGTTCTCACCTTGGAGAATTTTGCCCGTCTTGGCATCGACGACGATGGAGGCGGAAAGGGGGCTGTAACCACCACCGGCCGGGCTGGCCTTGCGGCGTGCCGCGTCCGCCGGAGAAGCGACCGCGACGGCAAATGACGCAACGATACCAACAAGAGCCCATGTCTTTCGGCGTCCCATCCAAACCGAATTCATGCTGCAACAATCCCTGTTTCGTTTGGTTCTAGGCCCTTGCGCCCGGTTCTCTCGGAGGAACCGTTGCCGGCGCAACACATACCCTGACGGTAAGAGATTGCGGTTACGGGCCCGTTAACGGAGGAAAGGAGAAGAATCAGATTTTTGTGCATTGCACAATAAAACTTGACAGAATTTTGTGCGCTGCACATATTGACTTCGTTGGCTGACCAGCGCGCCAACCGTCATTTAACGCCTTATTGCCGAGGTTCACAATGCTTCAGCCGTTTACCCAGATTCAGAAGTTCGGCCAGGACAACCTGGATGCCACCGTGAAGGCGCTCGGTGCCTTCTCCAGCAACAGCCAGGCCATCGCAGCCGAGACGGCGGATTTCGCCCGCAAGTCCTTCGAGCAGACCTCGTCCACGGTCGAAAAGCTGCTCGGCGTGCAGACCCTCGACAAGGCTGTTGAAATCCAGACCGCCTTCGTCAAAGGCGCCTATGACAGCCTCGTGAGCCAGGCGGCCAGGATGAGCGCCCTCTATTCGGCCCTCGCGACGGAGACGATGAAGCCTTACGAAGGGCTCCTGTCCAAGGCGGCAGCCGCGTAACGAGCGGATCGAAAGGTCTTCTCCCATGAGGCGCCCGGGCTTGTCCCGGGCGTTTTGCGTTGGGCCAGGCATGCCTTCAGGGCTTGGCTTGCAGGGCTTGGCTTGCCAATGCGGCCGGTGGCGCGGGCATGGCCAAGATGTCGCTCTTTTCATCACGGCTGCGACCACCCATCTGGTTGATCTGGCAAACCGAATGGAGCGACTATACATTTGGCTTGATGCCGATCGCCCGGAACAGGACGGGCGGGAGGCCGAGGGCCGAAAACAGAAGAAGGGGCGGTCGTTCGAATATGCTGCGGTTAGCACAAGGTAGTTTGACCCTGTCGGAGACGCATCCGGTATCCGCTGCCGGCGGGGCACAGCCGCCTGGCGGCGACGACGGCGGTCGCTCGAACACGGCCATCATCACGAAAACCAAACCGCGCACGAAACGGCCGAACCTTTACCGCGTTCTTCTCTTGAACGACGATTACACCCCGATGGAGTTCGTGGTGCACGTGCTGGAACGGTTCTTCAACAAGAACCGCGAGGATGCGACCCGGATCATGTTGCACGTACACCAGAACGGCGTCGGGGAGTGTGGAGTTTTTACGTACGAAGTTGCCGAGACGAAGGTGACCCAGGTGATGGATTTCGCCCGGAAACATCAGCACCCTCTGCAATGTGTCATGGAAAAGAATTAGCCGAGCCCCGTCTCATAAAGGACAAGCCGTTGCCGAGCTTTTCTCGCAGTCTTGAACAAGCCCTTCACCGCGCTCTCGCTCTCGCAGGAGAGCGCCGCCATGAATACGCAACCCTCGAACACCTCCTCCTGGCCCTGATCGACGACCAGGATGCTGCGGCCGTCATGCGAGCCTGCAACGTCGATCTCGATGTTCTCCGGCGTAACCTAGTCGATTATGTCGACAGCGAACTGGCCAATCTGGTGGCCGACGGGCGTCAGGATTCGAAGCCTACCGCCGGGTTCCAGCGCGTGATCCAGCGGGCCGTGATCCATGTCCAGTCCTCCGGCCGCGACGAGGTGACCGGCGCCAACGTGCTCGTGGCGATTTTCGCCGAGCGCGAGAGCCACGCCGCCTATTTCCTGCAGGAGCAGGACATGACCCGCTACGACGCGGTCAACTACATCAGCCATGGCATCGCCAAGCGCCCCGGCCTCACGGAGAGCCGGTCTCCGCGCGGCTCCGAGGAGGAATCCTCGAGCGAGCGGCCGACGCAGGAGGAGGGTGACGCGCGCCAGAAGAAAAAGGGCGATGCTCTCGATGCTTACTGCGTCAATCTCAACAAGAAGGCGAAGGAGGGTCGGATCGACCCGCTGATCGGCCGCGAATCCGAGGTCCAGCGGACCATCCAGGTCCTGTGCCGCCGCCAGAAGAACAATCCGCTCCTAGTCGGCGACCCGGGCGTGGGCAAGACCGCCATCGCGGAGGGCCTTGCCCGCAAGATCGTCCAGGGGGAGGTCCCGGAGGTGCTCAAGGGAGCCACCGTGTTCGCCCTCGACATGGGGACCCTTCTGGCCGGAACCCGCTACCGGGGCGACTTCGAAGAGCGCCTGAAGCAGGTCATGAAGGAGATCGAGGCCCATCCGAACGCCATCATGTTCATCGATGAGATCCATACGGTGATCGGCGCTGGCGCCACCTCCGGCGGCGCCATGGACGCGTCGAACCTCCTGAAGCCCGCCCTGGCTCAGGGCAGCCTCCGCTGCATCGGCTCGACCACCTACAAGGAATACCGCCAGTATTTCGAGAAGGACCGGGCCCTCGTCCGCCGCTTCCAGAAGATCGACGTCAACGAGCCGTCCGTGCCCGATGCGATCGAGATCGTGAAAGGCCTGAAGCCCTATTTCGAGGACTTCCACAAGCTCAAATACACCAACGACGCCGTGAAGGCGGCGGTCGAGCTGTCGGCCCGCTACATCAACGACCGCAAGCTGCCGGACAAGGCGATCGACGTGATCGACGAGACCGGCGCGTCCCAGATGCTCCTGCCCGAAGGCCGCCGCAAGAAGACCATCGGCATCAAGGAGATCGAGGCCACCATCGCCACCATGGCCCGGATCCCGCCCAAGACCGTGTCGAAGGACGACGCCGAGGTGCTCGCGCACCTGCAGGATACCCTGAAGCGGGTCGTCTACGGCCAGGACAAGGCCATCGAGGCCCTGTCCTCGGCGATCAAGCTGGCCCGGGCCGGCCTGCGCGACGCGGAGAAGCCCATCGGCTCCTACCTGTTCGCCGGCCCGACCGGTGTCGGCAAGACCGAAGTGGCCAAGCAGCTGGCGGCCTCGCTGGGGGTGGAGCTCCTGCGCTTCGACATGTCGGAGTACATGGAGCGCCACACGGTCAGCCGCCTCATCGGTGCGCCTCCCGGCTATGTGGGCTTCGACCAGGGCGGTCTGCTGACCGATGGCGTCGACCAGCACCCGCATTGCGTGCTCCTGCTCGACGAGATCGAGAAGGCGCACCCGGATCTGTTCAACATCCTGCTCCAGGTCATGGATCACGGGAAGCTGACGGATCACAATGGCAAGCAGGTCGACTTCCGCAACGTGATCATCATCATGACCACGAATGCGGGCGCCGCCGACATGGCCCGTCCGGCCTATGGCTTCACTCGCTCCAAGCGTGAAGGTGACGATACGGAAGCGATCAACAAGCTGTTCACGCCCGAGTTCCGCAACCGTCTCGATGCCGTCATTTCCTTCGCCCACCTGCCTAAGGAAGTGGTCCAGAAGGTGGTCGAGAAGTTCGTCATGCAGCTCGACGCGCAGCTGGCCGACCGCAACGTGTCGATCGAACTCACGGACGATGCCCGGGACTGGCTGGTCGAGCATGGCTACGACGAGGCCATGGGGGCTCGCCCGATGGGCCGCCTGATCCAGTCGACGATCAAGACGCCCCTGGCGGACGAGGTTCTGTTCGGACGCCTCAAGAACGGCGGAGCCGTCCGCGTGGTGGTCAAGACGGACGAGATCGGCCTCCAGAGCCTCGGCTTCGAGTATGTCGAGGGTCCGGTCAAGCCGAAGCCCGAGAAGGACGTCACCAACGCGGCCAAGAAGAAGCCCAAGGCCAAGTCGGCTGCTTCGAAGACGAAAAAGGCCGTGAAACCGAAGGGATCCGATGGTAATGGAGGCGGAGGTGTCCGCACCGTTCCGAAAGTTCCGTTGGTTCGAGCATGACGAGTGAGATTCACGAGGGACCCCTCGAGGCGTCCCGGACCTATGACGCTCCGGCGAAGCTGTCCTGGCGCGAGAAGCGCTACCAGCGTCGGCGCCGGCGCGTCTGGTTCGAGGAAGTTCTGGGTTGGATTCTCGTGCCGGTGATCCTGCTCGGCTGCTATTGGCTGCTGAACCTCGGCCTGAACGCGGTCGGCACATCGCCGGCTGCGATCATGGAAGGGATCGAGGCGATCATCTCCAGCCTGTGAGATCCATCGCCTGAGACTTCTTACGTAGAAAGCCGCACCGGCCCACAGCCGGTGCGGCTTTTCCGTTGGCGCTCACGCAAAGGCGGCTTCGACCGTGCAGATGATCCCGGCCGGAGCGAACGTGATCTGGGCCTCGCCGTTGAGATCCTGCGCCAGGCTCCGCTCGATCAGGCGGGTGCCGAAGCCGCGCCGCCGCGGAGCTTTCACCGGCGGGCCGCCGGTTTCGGTCCAGCTGAAGCGCAGGCGCTTCTCACCATTCTGCTCGACCAGCCATACCACGCGCACCTCGCCCGAGGCGTTGGAGAGAGCGCCGTATTTCACCGCGTTGGTCGCCAGTTCCTGCAGGGCCATCGCGATGGCGAGCGCCATCCGGGGCGAGAGGCGGACATCCGGGCCCTCCACGTGCAGCCGGTTCTCGCGCTCGTGGCGGTAGGGAGCCAGCGCTTCCCGCACGATCTCGACCAGTCCGGCTCCCTCCCAGTTCTCACGCGTGAGCACGTCGTGGGCGCGGGAGAGCGCCAGCAGGCGCGCTTCCATGGCCGAGCGGGCCGCTTCCGCGGTTTCCGCATTGCGCAGGCTCTGGGAGGCGATGGATTGCACGGTCGCCAGGGTGTTCTTCACCCTGTGATTCAGCTCGTTGATGAGAAGCTCCCGATGCTCCTCGGCCTTCTTCCGCTCCGTAATGTCAACGCAGACGCCCGGGAACCGAATGGGCTGACCGGCCGCCCTGTAGCAACGTCCCTGGGCGAAGACCCAATGCACCTGCCGGTTCTTGTCGATGGTGCGGTACTCGGCGGCCAGGGTCCGACCCGTCTCGACCGCGTCCCGGATCAGGTCTCCGATCCGCCCGATGTCGCTCGGATGAATGCCTTTGAGGAAGCTGGCGAGCGGGGCGCCCCTGGCGGCGGCTTCCGGGTCGACGCCGTAGAGCGTGGCGAAGCGCTCGTCCGCATAGACGAGATCGGACTGGATGTCCCAGTCCCAGGTTCCCACGACACTCGACGCCTCGAGGGCGAGCTGAAGGCGCTCTTCGCTCTTGCGCAGGGCGGCTTCCGACCGGATGCGCTCGATGGCGTCCCAGGTTCGCTCGGCGACGTCCTCGATGAGCTTGACTTCGCTCTCGCTCCAGAGGCGCGGCTCCCGGTTGTGAACGTAGAGGGCCGCGACCATGCGCCCGCGTTTGATCAGGCTGACGGTGACCACGGAGGCGAACTCGAGATAGGCGAAAGCGGCCAGGTGCTCGGGCGAATTGGTCCGCGGGTCGGCGGCGGCGTCATGGACGATCAGGGTTTCACCGCGCTTGAGGGCGCTATGAATCTCCGGGCCGAATGACGCCAGATCGTGCGTCCCGGTCCGGTGCTCGACCGTTCCGTCCGTCCAGTTCCGCTCCGTGGTGAAGTAGCGGGCCGTCTCCTCCACCTCTCCATAGCCGACGCGGCTGGTTTGCAGGTGCTCGCCAAGCATCACCTGGGCGGCCGTGATGACATCGAGCGGCTCGTTCAGCCCGCGCAGGCGGTCGCTCAGGCGGACCAGAAATCCCAAGCGCCGTTCGCCCTGGACCTTCGCGGTCGTGTCGTGGACGATACACAGGATGCCGCCGACGCCGCCGGTCTCGTCGTGGATCGGGCTGTAGGAGAACGTCCACCACGTCTGCTCGGGATATCCATTACGCTCGATGGTGATCGGCAGATCTTCGAAATAGCTCGCCTGGCCCAGGAGGGCTCGTTGGGCCATCGGGCCGACCGTGCCCCATGCCTCGGCCCAGACATCCCGAAAGGAGCGCCCGAGGGCCTCGGGCTTCGATCCCAGCATCGGAGCATAGGCATCGTTGTAGAAGCTCGTCAGATCGCGCCCCCACGCCATGTAGGTCGGAAACTTGGAGTGCAGGATCATGCTGACGGCCGTGCGCAGGGAATGCGGCCAGGTTTCGATCGATCCGACCGGTGTGGCCGACCACGCGTGGCCGCGGATGCGCTCGCCCATGACCCCGTCGCTGGAGAGGAAGACATGCGGAGGTTTCACATGTTCCTGCATCAAGGATGCTCACGGGTGACGCAGGCGGAACAAGGGCTCATGAAAATCTGGAATGTCAGCGGGACGTCGTGTGGTCCATAGTGGACATATGAACCGATGTCCTGCTTTTTCTAGACGGGCGGTCGAGACCGGGTGACGCAACTTCGGGCGGGATCGGCAGCCTTTCCTCGGTTCGACGCGCCGGGTCCCGAACCCTGACGCATCGTGTGGGCCCTCTGGGTCCGCCCCGAACGATGCGCCGCTTCAGGACGGGGCATCGGACAATCGGGATGGCCGGCAAGAGGCGAATGATGACCGGCCGGCCATGACGTGGGAGGGTGTCGGCACCGGCCCTCACCACCTTCTCCACGTCATCACCGGGGCAAGCCCGGTGAACGCGATCGGAAGACCGCCGAGCGCATCGGGCGGACGAAAGCGGGCCGCACTCGACGGTGCGCCGGCCAAGAGTGGAGCATCGGACGGGAGAAGTGGGTCCACTTTTCCCGTCCGATGCTCTAGCGTCCCAAGGAAGAGCCCCACGGGAGCGGCCCGCTCCGGGGCGCGAAGTCAGACAGCGGAAGAGGTCAATGTGACGAAACTGATCGGCATTTCGGGAAGCCTGCGCCAAGCTTCGTACAATTCCGCTCTGCTGCGGAACGCCGCCGGCCTGATGCCCGAGGGCGCGGAGCTGGTCGTCGAGACCATCCGCGGGATCCCGCTCTACGACGGGGATGTGGAAATCCAGGACGGCATTCCGGCCAGGGTGACCGAGCTGAAGGACGCCATCGCGGCTGCGGACGGCCTTCTCCTCGTCACGCCCGAATACAACAACTCGATCCCCGGGGTGTTCAAGAACGCCATCGACTGGCTCTCCAGGCCGGACTCGGACATCAAGCGCGTCTTCGGCGGCAGGCCGGTGGCGGTCATCGGCGCGTCGCCGGGCGGGTTCGGCACGATTCTGTCCCAGGACGCGTGGCTCCCGGTCCTGCGGACGCTCAGAGCGGATTTCTGGGCCGGGGGACGGCTGATGGTGTCGCGGGCTCAGACGGTCTTCAACCAGGACGGCAGCTTCGCCGACCAGAAGGTCGAGGACCAGCTCCGCAAATTCCTCGAGGGGTTCACCGCGTACGCGACGGCGGCAGGGCGAAACGCGAAGGTGTCCCGAGCCGGCGGCTAAAGCATCGGACGTGAAAAGTGGACTTGCACTTTTGGGATCCATCCGATGCTTTCTTCTTGAATGAGAGCATCGGTCAGAACGGACCCAGCGGGCCGCGCCAGCGAAAACCGGATCTACTTTTCGCTGACGCGGCCCTCTGGGTCCGTCCGATGCTCTAGAGCTGCTTCCACTCACGTGGAATCACCTCTCTTCTTGGCTATGCCGCATTTTTGACGGCGAACCGGATCCACTTCGCCGAAATAGGCTCTAATCCTCTTCGCGGTGCCGGAACGGCGTGGCCGCCGCCAGTTCGCCGGCAGCTTCGGAGACGTAGAGACGCTCCTGATCGAGATAGGCCTGAACGGCCCGGCGCAGGGAGGGGTCCGCGATGTCGTGCGCGGAGGATGTGATGACGGGCTTGTAGCCCCGGGCGAGCTTGTGCTCGCCCTGGGCTCCGGCCTCGACGCGATCCAGCCCGCGCGCAATGGCGAAATCGATGGCCTGATAGTAGCAGACCTCGAAATGCAGGAAGGGATGGTCCTCGATGCACCCCCAGTTGCGTCCATAGAGCCGCCTGTCGCCGACGAAGTTGATCGCCCCGGCGATGTGCCGCCCGTTGCGCTTGGCCATGACGAGGAGAATGCGGTCGGCCATCCGTTCGCCGACCAGGGAGAAGAAGCGGCGGTTGAGATAGGGGCGGCCCCACTTGCGGGAGCCGGTGTCCATGTAGAAGGCGAAGAAGGCGTCCCAGTGCGCCTCCGTGATATCCTTTCCGGTCACCCACTCGACGGAAATGCCGTTCGCAAGGGCGTCGCGCCTCTCGCGCCGGATCGCCTTCCGCTTGCGGGAGGCCAACGCACCGAGAAAATCGTCGAAGCTGCCGTAGCCTTCATTGAACCAATGGAACTGCTGATCGTCCCGCCGAAGAAATTCTTCGGACGTGAGAGCCTCGAGATCGGTCTCCTGCAGGAAGGTCGCGTGGATGGAGGAGGCGCCTGTCTGGTCGCGCACGGCCCTCAGGCCGGCGATCAGGGCGGAGCGGATCTCCGACGAGCGCGGTCCGTTCCCGGCGAGCAGGCGGGGGCCGGTGACCGGCGTGAACGGAACGGCCACCTGGAGCTTCGGGTAATAGCGGCCCCCGGCCCGGGCATAGGCATCGGCCCAGGCATGATCGAAGACGTACTCGCCCATGGAATGGGACTTGAGATAGCACGGCGCGGCGCCCAGCAGCCTATCGGACTCGTCCTCGATGAGGACATGAACCGGCGCCCACCCGGACCGTCCGCCGACGCAGCCGGAATCCTCCAGGGCGGACAGGAAGGCGTGAGACAGGAAGGGGTTGAACGGGTCGTCGTCGCCGGAGCCCGTGTCGAGCGCGCAGGCGTCCCAGTCGGCAGCCGGGACAAGCTTCAGGCCTGGTGCGATTTTGGCTTGGAAGGTCACTGGGTCGAAGGATCCCGCCGTCAGGCATTAAGAGCTAGTGTCTCGGCGGGATCCTGGCAACCGTTGCGGCAATGCGTCAGGGCAGGAAGCCCTCGAAGACCATCTGGTCGGCGTGCTTCTCGGCCCGGGCACGGTCCTCCGGCGTCCGCACCGTCCAGGTCATCACGGGCAGGTTGCCCAGGATCCGGCTGAGATGGGTCGAAGCACACGGAATGTCCTTCACCCGCCAGGACAGGAAGTGCGGCTGCGTGTCCGAGAAGTGCAGAAGATTGACCATCCGGTGCTTCATCTCGGGGGTCAGGAAGCTGTCGGCCTTCGAGGCATATTCCAGCTCTCCGATGAATCCGCGCGTGATGTTCGGAGCATTCGCCCGCACATAGGCCACGATATCCGGATCGAACGACTTCACCACGAAGGGGCCGCCGTAATCCGCCAGGATCTCGATGACCCGTTTGGTCAGGCGCATGTCGCCGTTGAACTTGCTCTTGACCTCGATCACCAGCGGCGTGCGGCCGGCGATCGTGGCGAGATAGTCGGTGAACGCCGGGATCCTGTCCCCGCGCCTGGCGCCGGCGATGGCGATGGCGCTCAGGTCGGAGAGCCTGCGCTCCGCGACCAGCCCCGTCTGACCGGTCAGGCGGTCGAGCTCGAAATCGTGGAACACGATGGCTTCGTTGTCGGCGGTCAGCTGAACGTCGAGCTCGATGGGGAAACCACGCTCAATCGCGGCTTCCGCCGCCGAGACCGTGTTCTCGATGACGCCTTCCGCCTTGTTGTGGAGGCCGCGATGGGCGATGGGCTTCGCGACGAGCCAGCTCGGGGTGCTCATTGGACTTCAAACATCCCTTCGACTTCGACACAGGCGTCGAGCGGCAGCTCGGCGACCCCGATGGTGGAACGGGCATGGCGACCGGCATCGCCCAGAACCTCGACCATCAGGTCGGAGGCGCCGTTCATCACGGGAGCAAGGGCCGCAAAGGTCGGCACGGCATTGATGAAGCCGCCGAGGCGGACGCAGCGCGTGACCTTGTCGAGGTCGCCCACGGCGGCCTTGAGCTGCGCGAGCAGATTGATTGCGCAGAGCCGCGCCGCCTCCTGGCCGATTTCGGGAGAGATCTCGGCGCCGAGCTTGCCCTTGTGCGCATCGGACAGCTTGCCGTCCAGCCCGAGGCAGAGCTGCCCGGAGATGACAATCAGGTTTCCGGTCCTGACGAATGGGACGTAATTCGCGACGGGCGCGGCGGGAGTCGGGAGCGTGATCCCCAGATCCTGAAGCTTCTTGTCGACTGCACTCATGGGAGCCTCGATTTGTGACATCATCCGGACGGAGTAGTGGCGGATGAGCCGTAAGGACGCAAGCGGGAACATTGCCCTGTCCGCAGGAGGACCCTATCCTGCCTGGCATCGGATCGGGAGAAGACATGCGTTTCGTCGTTGCGGCCTGTGGCCTGTCCATCGCTTTGATTGCCTCGGCGTCTGCCCAGACGGCCAGGCCTTCGGTCCAATTGGTTCCTCACAGGGCGGTTTACGACCTCTCCCTGTTGCGGGCCGGCGGGTCCAATGGCGTCGATCATGCGACGGGGAGGATCGCCATGGAGTTCGGGGGCGATGCCTGCGAGGGCTACACCCTCAAGTACCGCCAGGTGACGATCCTCAACAGCAGTGACTCCGGCTCCAACACGCTCGA
Organism: Microvirga yunnanensis; assembly: GCF_025460875.1. Classification (NCBI taxonomy): domain Bacteria; kingdom Pseudomonadati; phylum Pseudomonadota; class Alphaproteobacteria; order Hyphomicrobiales; family Methylobacteriaceae; genus Microvirga; species Microvirga yunnanensis. The sequence goes on along the minus strand of NZ_JAMXFI010000007.1, from coordinate 83,234 downwards.
CATCCAAACCGCCACGTACGAGACGGGCGACGGCCGATCCATGCACTTCAAGTCCAGCTCGTTCCGGCAGGGCATGATCAAGGACGGCGAGGTGGACGGCGACGCCAAGCTCACGCCGCAGGGCAGCCTCAACGTCGACCTGAAGCAGCCGAAGAGAAAGGCGTTCGAAGCTCCGGGCGAGACCGTGTTCCCGACCGAGCACCTGAAGCGCTTGATCGAGGCGGGACGTCGGGGGGACACCACCCTGTCCGTGAAGGTGTATGACGGCTCCAACAAGGGCGATAAGGTGTACGAGACCCTCGGGCTGATCGGCCGGAAGATCGAGGCAGGCGCCGCTTCTGCCTCGCTCGAGGACGTGGCACGGGGCGAAAAGCTCGCCTCCGTCGCGCGCTGGCCCATCACCATCAGCTACTTCGAGGAGGGCAAGGCCGACCGGACGCCGGTCTACACGATCTCGTTCCAGCTCTACGAGAACGGCGTGAGCCGGGACCTGAAACTCGATTATGGGGACTTTGCTCTCAAAGGTGAGCTGAAGAGCCTGGACATGCAGGCACCGAGCTCGTGCAACCACTAGCACATCGTGCGGACGAAAGCGGGCCAGGCGCGTGAAAAGTGGACCCGGTACTCGCTGGCGCGGCCCTTCGGGTCACTGGCGTGGCCTGTGGGTCCGCCCGGAACGATGCGCCGCTTCAAGATGCGAGCATCGGATCATCGGAATGGCCGGCAAGATGCGGGTGATGACCGGCCGGCCATGACCTGGGAGGGTGTTGTCACCGGGCCACACACACCACGTCATCACCGGGCTCGTCCCGGTGATCCCGGTCGGAAGAGCGCAGCGCCCCACCGCATCGGGATGGCCGGCACAAGGCCGGCCATGACGTGGGAAAGGTCAAGCCACAGCAAGGATCATCCTCCCCGTCATCACCGGGCTTGTCCCGGTGATCCCGCTTCAGTAGGGCGCGGCGCTTTTCCGCATCGGGAGGGCCGGCCATGACGTTGGGTGGGTGTCATCTTCAACGAATGAGCCTCGGACGTGAAAAGTGGATGCGCTTTTCACGTCCGAGGCTCAATTCCTTAAGCGGCCCATCGGATGACGCGGTCCTCCGGGTCCGTCCGAGGCGCTAGAGCATCGGACGGAAAAGTGGATCCGGTTTTCGCTGGCGCGGCCCGCTGGGTCCGTTCCGACCGATGCTCTCATTCAAGAAGAAAGCATCGGATGGATCCCAAAAGTGCAAGTCCACTTTTGGGTCCGATGCTTTAGCGTTTGCGCAGCACGATGCCCTTCTGCACGGCATTGGCCCCGAACTTGTCGCGGAGTTTGTCGATGGCGGCTTCCATATGGGCCTGGCGGACGACGCTCTGATCCGCGAGGTCGCCCTTGTCCGCGTCCGCCGGGTCGCAGAGATCGGCCGCCCCGATCCCGATGAGGCGGAAGGCGGTTCCGTCGCAGGCGGCTTTCAGGAGCTGCCGGGCCGGATCGAACAGCCGGGCGGCCAGCTGCGTCGGCGCCAGGCCCGACCGGGTCCGGGTCAGAAGCCGGAAATCCTTGTCCTTCAGCTTCAAGGTCACGCTCTGGCCGGCAAGGCCGGCCACCTTCAGGCGGCGCGAGACCTTCTCCGAGAGCCGCCACAGGATCGGTTCGAGATCCTCGAAGGATCGCAGATCGGTCTCGAAGGTCGTTTCCGCCGAGACGCTTTTGGTCTCCCGCTCCGGGGTGACGGGCCGGCTGTCCTCGCCCCAGGCGAGACGCGAGAGGCGCTGCGAATCCCGGCCGAGGGCCTCGAACAGGGTTTTCAGCGGCACGTCCCGCAGGTGGGAGATCCGGGAGACTCCGACCTTTGCAAGCCTGCCCTGGGCCGAGGCGCCGATCCCGGGAATGATCCCGACCGGTTTGTCCGCGAGGAACCCTGCGGCCTCCTCGCGTCCGATGATGGAGAATCCCCGCGGCTTCTCCAGGTCCGAGGCGATCTTGGCGAGAAACTTGTTGTAGGAAAGGCCGACCGAGATGCTGATCCCGATCTCCCGCTCGACCTTGCGGGCAAAGCGGGCGAGGGTCAGGGCAGGGCTGCCGTGGTGCAGCCTTTCCGTCCCGGTCAGGTCGAGGAAGGCCTCGTCGATGGAGACAGGCTCGACCAGGGGGGTCAGCTCCCGCATGAGCTGGCGCACCTCCCGGCCCGCCTTGCTGTATTTTTCTCCGTTCGGCTTGATCACAGTCGCGTCGGGGCAGAGTTTGAGCGCCTGGAACATCGGCATGGCCGAGCGGACCCCGTAGGTCCTGGCCACATAGCAGGCGGTGGACACGACCCCTCTCTTGCCGCCGCCGATGATGACCGGTTTGTCCGCGAGGCTCGGGTCATCCCGCTTCTCGACAGCGGCGAAGAAGGCATCGCAATCCACATGGGCGATCGAGAGGGCGTCGCGCTCCTTGTGCCGCAGGAGGCGGGGAGACCCGCAAGCCTGGCACCGTCCGGCCGAGGGATCGGCGGAAAGCGTCAGGCAGTCGCGGCAGAAGGGGGCTTCGCTCATCGGCGGACGGGGATTATTCGAACTCGGACGGCGACAGGGTCCAATGAGCCTGCATGATGTGCTCCGGCTTGGTATTCAGGTCCTTGGCCAGGGCGATCAGCAGGGGCTCGTCGGAGACGACGTAATCCAGGATACCAGCGAAGAAACCAGGCGACGAGGCCGCCGACCGGATGGTGTCCGGTTGCAGGCCGGACACGGCCATGAAGCGGCCGAGGCGCTCCTCGTCGGCGGTCAGGAAGGAAAACGCCTCAAGTGCGACATTTTCGGCCTCCTGGCGCGTAACTCTTTTTAAGGGAGTGTTCATGCTGTCAATTTGCATTTCATCAATAGGTTGGGTCCTAACTATATCATCAAATGAACCATTGGGCCGGTGAAGTACATCAGGAGCCCCGGGGAAAGCGGCCATGAAGAAGACTGTGCTCATCGTTGAGGACAACGAACTCAACATGAAGCTCTTCAACGACCTCCTCGAGGCTCACGGCTATGCGACCTTGAAAACCAGCCACGGGATCGAGGCCATGGAGCTGGCCCGGGCCCACAAGCCGGACCTGATCCTCATGGACATCCAGCTGCCCGAGGTGTCGGGCCTGGAGGTGACCCGCTGGCTCAAGGCCGATGAGGAGCTGAAGTCGATCCCGGTCATCGCCATCACGGCTTTCGCCATGAAGGGGGACGAGGAACGCATCCGGGAGGGGGGCTGCGAAGCCTATATGTCGAAGCCGATCTCGGTGTCCAAGTTCATCGCAACCGTGAAGACCTACCTCGAGGCCGACAGCCGGGCGCCATAAGTGGGCCGAAACCATGGCGGGGTCCCATCCGAAGCTTGAAGACGGGGATTCATCTCCTTGAGATGACTTGGCTTTAAGTTTTTTGGGAAAATGCCGCTTTTTGGCCACACGGGCGCTTGCATCGTTCCATGGTTCCTATAGGTTCAGCGCAAGTCTCCGCCTCAGCGCATCGTGCGGACCTCGAGGGCCGCGCCGGCGAACAGTGGTTCCGGTTCCCGATTGCACGGTGCTCTCCGCGGAAGTCATGCCCTACGGATGCTCAGGTCCGCCGCATCTCCTGGGACTTCGGGGGCTCGGCCAGCCTGGGGGCAGATCGTTGCCTCCTCAACGCTGCTCCCGGCTGGCCACCATCTTCATTGAGCTGAATTCAGGCGCCGCAAGGCGCCTTTTTCGTTTTGGCCTGCGCCCGAATCGACCCTTGGGACGACGGATTCCCTTGTCCGTTCGGCGGGAGCCTGCCCTCGCGAGGCGCGAGGCGCGAGGCGCGAGGCATTGGCGCGTGCGCCATTCGCGAAAGTTCCGGAAGCCCGTCGGATCCGAGATGCGGTTCCCGCCGTGTCCTGCTACGTTGCGGCAACAACGTTCAACCGGGACCAGGGATCATGGATCATCGCACACCTCCGTTGCCGCCCAGGACGGCCCTAACCCGCTTCTCCGTGGCCCCGCTGGCGACCATGACCCGCCGGCTCGCCGATGTCGCCTCGGGCCGGGCTCCCGCCGACCTCGTGATCACGGGAGCCCGGGTGCTGTCGACCTACAGCGAGCGGATCGCGCCCGAGCGGGAGGTCTGGATCGCGGGAGGGCGCATTGCGGCCGTCAAGCCTGCCGGTGCCTATCGCCAGGTCCGCGGAGCGCCGGGCCGTGTCTACGACGCCAGGGGCGGGATCGTCGCGCCGGGCCTCGTGGATCCGCATATCCATATCGAGAGCAGCATGATCACGGCCTGCGCCTACGCGGAAGCGGCGCTGCTCAACGGCACCACGACGATTTTCTGCGACAGCCATGAGATCGGCAATGTCATGGACGCTGCCGGGATCGAGATGATGCTGGAAGATGCGCGCCATGCGCCGCTCTCCATCTTCCTCACCGTGCCGAGCACCGTGCCGGCCACCTCGCCCGACCTGGAAACGGCGGGCGGCGACCTGACGCCCGACAAGATCGCGGCCCTGTTCGACCGCTGGCCGGAGGCGGCGGCGCTGGGCGAGAAGATGGATTTCGTCCCCGTCACCATGGGGGACGAAAGAAGCCACGCGATTCTCGCGGCGGCCCTCGAGCGAGGCAAGCCGGTCTCGGGCCACATCTACGGCCGTGACTTCGTGGCGGCATACGCGGCGAGCGGCGTGACGGACACCCATGAGGCCATCGACCGGGACATCGCCGACGACCTGCTCGATGCCGGCGTGTGGATCTTCCTGCGGGGTGGGCCGCCGACCACGCCGTGGCACTCGCTTCCCGAGGCCATCAAGACCATCACGGAGCTCGGCTCCTCCCACAAGCGCATCTGCGTGTGCACCGACGACCGCGACGCGGACGACCTGATGGCGTTCGGCATGGACTGGGTCACGCGCGAGGCGCGCCGGGCCGGCATGGGTCGCGAGCAGGCCTGGAGCATGGGGTCCCTGCACCCGGCCACACGCTTCGGCATGGAGGGCGAGATCGGCGGTCTCGGCGGCGGACGCCGCGCCGACGTGGTGCTGCTCAACGACGCGCTCGAGGTGCAGAACACCTGGTACGGGGGTGAGCTCGTGGTCGAGGGCAGACGGATCACGCCCGTGCTCGATGAGGCGCTCTCCAACCGCTATCGCTATCCCGCCGAGGCTTACCGGACGGTCCACGTCGCGAAGCGCCCGAAGCTGATTCCGGAACTGCCCGATGCGGACTGCGCGGCCAACGTGATCCGCGTCGCCCTGCCGGGCATCGTCCTCTTCCACGACAAGATCCGGCTCCAACCGGAACGGGACTGGGACACGCTTCTTGCGAAGAACGATCTTACCTTCGTGTCCGTCATCGAGCGCCACGGCCGCACCGGCGGTGCCGGGATCGCCCATGGCCTGCTCAAGGATTTCGGCCTGAAGAGCGGGGCCGTCGCGAGCAGCGTCGGGCACGATTCCCACAACCTGATCGTTGCGGGAACCAACGAAGGCGACATGCAGGTGGCGCTCGACGCGATCATCGAGGCGCAGGGGGGCGTCTGTGTCGTCGACCAGGGCAAGGTCATCGCCATGGTGCCGCTTCCGATCGCGGGTCTGCTCTCCGACAAGCGCGTGACGGAAGTGGCCGAGGAGACCCGGGCCTTGAAGGCCGCCTGGGAGAAGGCGGGCTGCAGGATCCCCTATATGGGCTTCAACCTCATCCCGCTCTCGGTCATTCCGGAGATCCGCATCACCGACAAGGGTCTGGTGCTCGTGCCGGAGATGGAACTCGTGCCGCTCTACGAGCGGTGAACGTTCATCGCGTAGCGCCGGCCCGGAATGGCTGACGAGCCCGGCATTAGCGCATCGTGCAGAAAAGTGGACCCGGTTTTCTGCCCCGAACGATGCGCCGCTTAAGGAAGTGAGCATCGGATCCGATCCCAAAAGTGGGTCCACTTTTCACGTCCGATGCTCTAGCCGAACTTGAACATCTGCGTCGCGCGCTTCACCTTTCCTCAGGCTGGTGCGCGCGGTCCAGGGCCAGATCCCCGGTTCGGAGAAGAAGATCCCCCAGGTCCTGCCTGAACTGCTCGAGCGCAAAGCCAAGGGCGACGACCTGCCCGAAGGCCTTCCCGGGCAATTCCCGCATGAGGGAAGGGGACCGGAGCGCTTCCGCTTCGACCGTGAAGGCGTTCAGAGCATCCTCGAAGGCAACCGCTCCGTGGGGCGTCGTGCGGTTGTGGAGGGCTTGCGCAAGATCCAGAAGGAGCCTGCGGGTGGTCTCGTGCAAGGCTTGGAGCGAGGGGTTGAGTCTCTCCCGAATGAGGGGCGGGAGCGGTCCGGAGGCCGCGCGGCCGATCATGACGAGGTCGTGGCGCACCCGATACAGGGTACGGATCAGGGGCTCCGGGTCGGGTGCTTCCGTGAGACGGCTCTTTCTCTCCCGCGTCGCCTCCTCGGCGGCCGCCTCCGCCTTCTTGAGGGCGGAGCGGATCTGCGGGTGAAGCGTCTGCAGGGAGGAGCGGCCCGTCGGACCATCGGTGAGTTCTTCCATGAAGATGGAGAACAGGTCCGCGTTCAGGGACACGACCCTGGCCGCTGCCTCCGTCATCAGTGTATGGGCCCGCGCCGGCAGGACGAACAGGGAGACCACGACACCGACGATATTGCCGAGGGTGATCTCCAGCACCCGGTCGAAGGCCGATGCAATGGGGCCGATCGCCTGTCCGGTGGGAGGCAGGAGCATGATGAGCGAGGTGATCGGCGCGACCCGGAACGCTGGCTTGACGGCCGCCAGAAGGGCCAGCGGAAACAACGCCACCAGGATGGCCAGACCCAAGGTCACCGGCGAGGCATGAGGAACGAGACCGGCGACCAGGCCGCCATAGACAGCCCCGGCCAGCGTGCCGCTGAACCGCTCGACGGCGGCCTTGAGCGAGCCGCCGACGCTCGCCTGCATCACGACAACGGCCGTGATCACCGCCCAATATCCCTGCGGCAGGTCGAAAAGCTTCGTTACGGCATAGGCGAGGGCGCCCGCGATGGTGACGCGAAACGCCAGCTTCAACTCCGCAGGACGCACTCCGACGAGGCCGCCTATCCGTTCGATCCACCCAGACGATGCCATGCGATTCTCCGCATGCAGAGCATAGAGGGTGCCTCGCAACGCAAGCTACGGCGATTATGATCCGATCTCATTCGGCCGGCAGCACGACCAGGCTCGATCCGCAATCCTCGCAGGTGCCGAGAACCGGGGAGGCGATCATCTGCGTCGTCCGGCACTCGGGACAGCCTTTCAACGCCATGTGAAGCGATCCCTGCATCTGATGCGCGCTTTGGCGGAACGCCTCACTCATTTGGACGGCCTGCTCGAACATGGGCGCCTCCATCGAGGGCCCTGATGCTGCGCCTCCGGGCGGCCTCCGTCAATCATGCTTTGGAGCGGTCAGGCAGGCTCCCGGCGGCCTGTCGGCAGGACCGGCTCCAGATCCGTGGTCAGGCTCGCCGCGACGGAGAAGAGGCCGAAGAGAACGTGCGGCCAGTAAACCCGATCGGCGAAACCGAACAGGAAAGGCGATGCCGCAAGGGCCAGCCCGGCCAATCCGTCGAGGATGAGATGCAGGGGCATCGGCAGAAGCTTGAGAAGGCCGAGCTCATACGCGGTGACGGCCGAGTACAGGATGGCTCCCAGGCCGAAGGCGACGGCGGTCCATTTGGCCGCCGCGACATCCGCGAAGCCGAAGAGCCACGGCGTGGACAGAAGCGCCAATCCCCAGAGATAGTCGATGATCCCATGCACTCTGGTGGGAAGAAAACGCATGGATGGATCTCCCGTGCCGCATCGCGCCTCCTCCAACGTTTCCTCGATGAAACGCGTTCCTTGCCGAGCCGGCTGCGGCTTGTGGGAGGGTGGAAGCGCTCTAATTGGCAGCATGCTTCAGGGAACGGCAGACGGGTCGATGAGCAGGATTCGGTGGCAGCAGGACCAGGTCGCGGGCGTTCCGCTCAACCGCCATGTGGGCTTCGTGGGCCTGGTCGAGGTCGGGAATGTGGCCTATGACGGCAGCAATCGGTTCTGGATCTGGTCGACGCCCCTGCAGGAGGATGCCTGGGGCTATGGGCCGACGGAGCACGCCGCCAAGGCGGCTCTGGAGGTCTGGCTCGCCTCCTGGCTCGGCCATTTCGCGCCGTTCTTCCGACCCGACAGCGGCCCTCAGGCCTGATCGGCGGAAGACGCGGAGTCAGGAACGCCGCTGTGCTCCCCGAACGCTCGTGGCGTACCGGCCGGATCATATCGGACAGGAACAAGGGTATGTCGCGGGAGGTTGTCGCGCGACGGGAGGAGCCCGATGAGCCATGTCATCCTGCTCGGCGACAGCATTTTCGATAACGGCGCCTATGTTCAGCGCGGCGAACCCGACGTCACGGCGCAGGTCCGGGCGAGGCTGCCGCAGGGCTGGAAAGCGACTCTCTGCGCGGTCGACGGCGCCGTCACCACGGGGGTCCGGCAGCAGCTGGCCCGCGTTCCCACGGATGCGAGCCATCTCATCGTCAGCGCCGGCGGCAACGATGCCTTGCGCAACAGCGGAATTCTGCGGGAAGGTGCGTCCTCCGTGGCCGAAGTGGTGACCAGGCTTGCGGATGTCAGGGACGAGTTCGCCCGCAATTACCGGACCATGCTGGACGCCGTCCTGGATCGGCGCCTGCCGGTCGCTCTTTGCACCATCTACGACGCCCGGTTTCCTGATCCGCAGGAGCAGCGTCTGGTCGTCACCGCGCTGTCGATCTTCAACGATGTCATCATGCGCGAAGCCTTTTCGCGACGGCTTCACCTGATCGACCTGCGCCTGATCTGCGACGAGCCCGCGGACTATGCCAATCCCATCGAACCGTCGGCCAGGGGCGGGGACAAGATCGCCTCGGTCATCGCCCAGGTGGTCGCAGGGAATACGATCTTCCCGAGGTCGCAGATCTACGCGCAGTAGCGGGTTTCACGCCTGCGGCGTCGCAGGGCCCGCAGGACGGATCCAGGAACTTCCGGCCGCCTGCCTCATTAAGTCGGTCCTTTCGGAATCCGTCATCGACGAGGGTACGATTCTGCCATGAAAGAAGCCTCCTGCATCTCGCAACATATCGAAGACCTCGCCGTGTTTCTGGACCCCGTCGCGTTCGACCGCCGGCACGACATCTCCCTGGCCAAGCGACGCGACGCAGCCCGGCGTGAGGCGGCCAATCGGGTCGGACTGGCGAGGCCTCAAGACTAGGGGGCGTCCATCGGGCCGGATGGCTGTAATTGCAAGCAATTATGAACGAATTGTCAGAAGCGACTGGTCGGACTGAATAAATCCCATGCATTCGCTGGCCAAGCTTCGAACCAAACTCCACCGGTTGAATTGTTGTTGCGAGGATTGCTCTTCGTCACTTCTTGAGAGGTCGACCATGAGGAAGTTCGCTTTATTAGCTGGTGTTGCCATCATCACGGCAGCCGGTATCGGCACGGCGGAGGCTCAGCACTGGCGCGGAGGCGGCTGGCGCGGGGCGGGCTGGCATGGTGGCGGCGGCTGGAATGGCGGCTATTATCCCCGCTACTATCGCGGCGGCGGATGGGGCAACGGGGGCGCGGTCGCGGCCGGGCTCATCGGCGGCGCGGTGCTCGGCGGTCTTCTGACCGCAGCCACGACCCCGGCCTACGCCTATCCGGGCTATGGCTATTCTTATGGATACCCGGCCACTGGATACGGCTACAGCTATGGCTATCCTGCCGCCTACAATGACCCCGCCGACAGCTATCCCGCCTATGGGTACTACGCGGCCCCTGTGACGCGGGTCGTCTACCAGCCGGCCCCCGTCTATCGGACCCGCGTGGTCTACCGCCAGCCGGTCTACGGCAGCCGTGTGGTCTATCGGCAGCCCCGGACGGTGACGCGCGTCGTCTACCGCGACCCCCAGCGCGCCGGCTTCGTCCGCTCCGTCAGGCGCGATGTGGTGACGACCGGCTCGGTCAACCGACGCGACGTTCAGCGGGTCCGCCGGATCGACGGCTTCTACCGCTGATTGACGGGGCCTGCCGGGACGGGATCGTCCATTCTCGACGCCAATTGGGAAACCGCCCCGATCGGGGCGGTTTCATGCGGAAGGCTCCCGACACGGAAGGGAGGCCCCATCTCACCCCCGGCCGGATAGCCCTTTCGAGGCGTCGGCGCTGCCGTTCGGTTAGTCTTTCCACTGACATTCAAATGTGATCTTCTCCTCCAATAAGAGACGCGAAAAGCGCACTCGGGAGGATACTTGCACGTGGACAGCCCTGTCTCCGCCGCGATCGATGTCGATCATCTCCAGGTCAATTATGGCAGCCAGCGCGTGCTTCATGGGGTCAGCCTCTCGGTCTCACCCGGAGAGTTCATCGCCATCCTCGGTTCGTCCGGCTGCGGGAAGACGACCCTCTTGCGCACGATCGCGGGATTCCAGAAGGCCGCCGGCGGCGCGATCCGCCTGTTCGGCCGGGATGTGGTGAACACGCCGCCGGAGAAGCGCGGCATGGCCATGATGTTCCAGTCCTATGCGCTCTGGCCGCACATGACCGTTCTCGGCAATGTCGGCTACGGCCTTCGCCTCCGCGGCCTGTCCAAGGATGAGATCCGCTCCCGGGTCGCGGCCGTTCTGAAGATGCTGAACCTGTCCGGTCTCGAGGACCGGAAGGTGACGAATCTGTCCGGTGGTCAGCGCCAGCGCGTCGCCCTGGGGCGGGCTCTGGCGATCGAACCGCCGATCCTGCTTCTCGACGAGCCCCTGTCGAACCTGGACGCCAAGGTGCGCATCCAGCTTCGGTCCGAAATCAAGGCTCTTCAGAGCCGGCTCGGCTTCACGGCGATCCACGTCACGCACGACCGCGAGGAAGCCATGACCATGGCCGACCGGATCGTCGTGATGGATGCGGGTCGGATCGCGCAGGTCGGCGCCCCGAAGGAGGTCTACGACCATCCGAATTCGCCCTTCGTGGCCAGCTTCATGGGAGCCGAGAACACCCTCGACCTCGATGTCCGCCCTGCCGGCGCCGGGGTGGAGGTGAGGGCCGGCGACGGCAGCGCCGCGAGCTATGGCGGCCAGGTGCCCGTGGGTCCCGTCACGGCCTATTTTCGCGACGACATCGCTTCGCTCGACGATCCGCAGGCGCGGGTCGACGGGGCGATCGTCCTGCCCGGAACAATTACGCAGAGAACGTATCCGGGAGGACACTACAGGTACGTGATCGCGGTCGGCGACCGTCACTTCACTGTGACGGACGATCGCTATCACGAGCTCGACCGACCGGTAGGCCTGCGCCTCCCGCTGGCGTCGTTGCACCTGTTTCCCCAAACCCAGACTTCGGGAGGATTCCATGCGTAGAAGCTTGTTGGCTGCGGGTCTCGCGGCCTTTTTCTTGAGCAGCGCCGCCAGTGCGCAGACGCTCAATGTCGCGACGGCCGGCGACCAGAACATGGTCGATTACATCAAGGACTATCTCGGACCTCTCTTCGAGAAGAGCCATCCGGGCGTGAAGGTCGTGGCGGTCGGCACCGGGCCGGGCGACGGCGGGTCGCAGAAGATCTTCGAGAAGCTCGATGCGCAGAAACAGGCTGCGAGCGCATCCGACTTCGACGTGGTGGTCATCCACCAGAAGGCCGCCGGCACGATGGTGCAGGGGGATCTGCTCAAGAAGTACCGGGACGCGCTCCCCACCGGCAAGCTCGTGACGCGCGACACCGCCACGAACTCGCTCGGTACCGACGTCTCGGGCTACGTCATGCCCATGTTCCATTCGCAGACGGCGATCGCCTACAACCCGGACCTGATCAAGAACCCGCCCAACAACTATGCCGAGTTGCGCGAGTGGGTGAAGAAGAACCCGAAGCAGTTCGGCTACAACGGCATCAAGGGCGGCATGTCCGGTGTCGCCTTCGTGACCGGCTGGATCTCGGCCTTCGGCGGCGATCCGGCGAAGCTCGAGAAGGGTCCCTACGATGCGGCCACGAAGGCCACCTGGGACAAGGCGATGGCCGATCTGAAGGAGTTCAACCAGAACGTCGTCATCACGCCCGGCAACGCCGGCACGCTCGACATGCTCAACCGCGGCGAGATCGCCATGGGGCCGGTCTGGGTCGACATGTTCTATACCTGGAAGGCCGACGGCAAGCTTCCGCCGAACATGCGCCTGAAGCTGGTCTCGCCCGGCATGCCCGGCCAGCCCATGTATTACGCCATTCCTGCGAAGACCGCTCAGGAGAAGCTCGCCGCCGAGTTCATCGCCCTGGCGACGAGCCCGGACGTCCAGGCCGAGGGTATCGTGAAGCGCTTCAACTGGTACCCGGGCATCGACGCCAAGAACCTGGAAGGCAAGCTCGATCAGGCGGCCTGGAACCAGCTCTTCGCCGACATCCCGCCGGACACGCTCGCGGCGAACGGCAAGCCGTTCCCGATCGGTCCGTACTTCAACGACATCCTCGAGACCTACGAGAAGAAGGTCGCCAACTGAGGCGAACGGCCCCACGGCAGGCGGTCCGTCCGACGGGCCGCCTGCACGACACCATGTCCGATGCCCCATCGTGACCGGAACAGTTCCAGATCATGGCGAAACCGTCACTCCTCGGCCTCCTGCTCGTCGCGCCGGCGCTCGCGATGATCGGCGCGCTGTTTCTCTATCCGCTCGGCTTCTCGCTCGCGGCAGCCTTCACGGAGCCGGGAGGCGGCCTGTCTCTGATGCACTTTCAGAAGGCCTCTGAGCTCTATTCGACGGACATTCTCTTCACGCTCTTCATCGTGGTCGTTTCGACCCTTCTGACGGCTCTGTTCTCCATCGTGATCGCGGGAATTCTCACGCTCGGCGAGACGCCCTGGCTCGTCGCGGCCCTGCGGGCTCTCTATCGCTGGCCGCTCTTCATCCCGTTCATCGTGGCGGCCCAGTGCATGCGGACCTTTCTCGCCAAGAACGGCCTCATGAACAATTCCTTCGTGGCGCTCGGGCTGATGGAGCCGCTCCAGGCCACGAGCCTCCTCGATTGGCGCGGCATCATCATCACCTTCGTGTGGAAGCAGGTTCCGTTCGTGACGCTGATGCTGGCCGGAGCCATGGCGTCCATCGACCGGGCCACCATCGAGGCGGGACGAAATCTCGGGGCCTCGCGGATCCGGGTTCTCGTGGAGCTCGTGCTGCCGCAGGTGGGGCAGACGCTCCTCGTCGGCCTCGTCCTGTCCTTCGTCACCATGCTCTCGGTGCTGTCGGTCCCGATGATGGTCGCGGGCTCGCAGCCGACCATGCTCACCGTGGACATGGCCTTTCGCATCAATTCCTACGGGGACTATGCCACCGCCAATGCGCTCGGCGTCATCTCCTATGCCATCGCGGGCACGGTCGCGTGGATCTATCTCCGCCACAGCGTGAAGCGCGAGGTGCAGGCATGAGCGGCAAGATCCAGGCGTCGTCCGCTCTCGCGCTCGCCGGGTCAGGGGCACGCCCCGACACCGAAGGCAGGATCTGGGCGTTCGGATCCACCATCCTGAAGGTCGCGGGGCTCGCAGCGTTCGCCTTCCTGCTGTTCGGCCCGCTCGCCAACCTCGTCCTGTGGTCGGTGGCGGAGCGCTGGTACACGCCGTTCAAGCTGCCCGTTTCCTACGGCCTTCGATACTGGGAGGTGGTCTTCCGCCCGACCGGAGACGCCATGACGTCGCTGATGACGAGCGTGGGCATCGCCTGCCTGACGGTCCTCGTCGCGCTCGCCGTCTCGATCCCGGCCGGCTATGCCCTGGCCCGCCTCAAGCTGCCCTGGCGCACGGCCCTGATGATCCTGTTCCTGCTGCCCCAGGCCTTCCCGTCGGTGGCGATCTACATCAACGTGGCCCGGGTCTTCTACAGCATCGGGCTCACCGGAACGATCACCGGCGTCGTGCTGGTGCACGCGGCCCATGGCCTCGTCTACTCCGTGTGGATCGCGGCCGCGGCGTTTGCGGCCGTCGACCGGGACCTCGAGCTCGCTGCCCGCAATATCGGCGCCTCGCCGCTGCGGACCTTCTTCACCGTGACCCTGCCTCTCGCGGCACCCGGCATCATGGCGAGCGCGATCTTCGTGTTCCTGGAATCGCTCGACGAGTTCACCGGCACCTTCTTCGTCGGCGTCCCTCAGGTGACGACGCTGCCGCTCCTGCTCTACAACGCGAGCATGGGCGGCAACTACCAGATTGCCTCCATCACGGCTCTCATCCTGCTCGTTCCCTCGGTGGTCTTCATGCTCGTCATCGAGCGCTTCCTGAAGGCCGACGTGCTGAGTAAGGTCGGCCAATAGGAATCGGCGCGGCATGCTCAGAATCATCACCTGGAACATTCAATGGGGCTTGGGGATCGACGGGAATGTCGACCTGCGAAGGCTGGTGGACGAGGCACGCGCCATCGCGGATTTCGACGTGCTCTGCCTCCAGGAGGTCTCGGACAACTTTTCCGACCTCAAGGGGAACGATGGAGGAAACCAGTTTGCCGAACTGGCGGGTCTCCTCCCGAACTACACGGCCGTCGAGGGCGTGGCCCTCGACGTTCCCGACGGGGCAGGGCGCCGGCGGCGCTTCGGCAACATGATCCTGTCCCGCCTGCCGGTGGCCCAGGTGCTGCGCCATACCCTGCCGTGGGAGGCCGCCCCGACCCGCAACATGCCGCGTCTCCTCCTCGAAGCGACGGTCGAGACGCGGTCCGGGCCGCTCCGGGTGATGACGACGCATCTGGAATACTCGTCCGACAAGCTGCGCCGGGCCCAGGTCGAGGGTATCCGGGAGGCCCATCGCTGTGCCTGCGAGCGCGTCGCGATCCCGCGGGAGGATGGGCCGGGCACCTATGCGCGGTTCCCCACCTCCGCATCCGCCGTCCTGACCGGGGACTTCAACATGCGGCCGCCGGATCCGGCGAAGCAGCGGATCTCCGAGCCCTTCGGCCATGGGGTGCCGGCCCTTCGCGACGCATGGCAGGTAGCCTACGGGGCGCAGCCCCATCCGACCTCGTTCTGCCTTTTCGAACAGTCGAACGGACCGCCCCATTGCTGCGATTTCGTGTTCGTGACCGACGACATCGCTTCGAGGGTCAGGCGGATCGCCTACGACCAGGAGACACAGGCCTCGGATCACCAACCCGTCTTGCTGGAGCTTGACCTGTAGCAGACCGGCCGCACCGATGGCGACCTCCGCCAGGTCCATCCCATCGCGGCGGTCGGCCACGACGAGGCCCGCTGACACCCATGTGCCGCCGGGCACATCCCTGGCCGGCGCTCGGCCCTATCCTGCCCCGCATTCGAACAGGGGCTGACGCGCTTCAGCGGCCCCGAGGCGTCAAGGGGGCCTGCCATGGACCAGACCAAAACAGCGGCACATTCGACCAGGCTGACAGCCGCAGAGTGGATGATCATCGCCACGTCTCTCGCATTCATCACGCTCTGGCTTGGGATATCCTTCTCCTGAGCGGGAGTATCGCGATCCGGACGAATCTCTTCCGTGGACATCTGGCCAGCGCATCGTGCGGACGCCGCGGGTCCGTTCCGAACGATGCGCCGCTCAAGGAAGTGGGCATCCAGGAACGAAAAAACCGCCCGGCGGGGGCGGTTCTTCGAATGGTTCAGAAGCTTGGCGTCAGCCGATCACTTGATCTTGGCTTCCTTGAACTCGACATGCTTCTTCGCGACCGGGTCGTACTTCTTGAAGCTCATCTTCTCGGTCATCGTGCGCGAGTTCTTCTTCGTCACGTAGAAATAGCCCGTGTCGGCGGTGGAGACGAGCTTCACTTTGATCGTTGCGGCTTTGGCCATGGTCGGGACCTCTTGTTCGGTTCGGCGCTCGGTTGGCCCCAGGGCCTGGCCGAAACGCAAAGGCCGGGCGAGCCCGGCCGGAAAATCGTGCCGTTCCCATGCCCGATTACAGGCGGGCAGTCAAGGGAGAAGGGGACCTCCCGGTGCTTTCCGGGCTCTGGCAGGCGACGTTCCGGTCGAAAACCCCCTGTGCGAGCGCCCTGTCACAGAAGCTCCCGCACGAAACGGCCGCGCTGTTGGTGGAAGAAGGGGACCGGCAGCTCATGGGCGAACCCGGCGGCGATTCTGGCTTCCAGCTCATCCAGGACGACCGTCGTGATCGGCGGCAGATCGAGGGCCTTGGCCTGGGCGATGGTCACCCAGGCGAGTTCCACCAGTTCGGCCTCCGGCCCGACCACGCCCTCGACCTCCGCGGCGATGGACGCGCGGTCGGCCGCGAAGAAGCGGGTATCGAAGCGCCTGACGCGTTTGGGAGGCGTGATCGCCCGGCCGATGAAATGCAGCGCCTCGAGGTCCGGGAAGACGCCATGCTCCCGGAACGACTCCCAGACGGTCCCCGCGGGGACATTCTCCGGTGCACCATAGTCCTGGGTCCCGAGCAGCAGCCCCGTCTCCTCGAAGGTTTCGCGGATCGCCGCCAGAGCCAGCGCCCGGCTTCGCTGGGCCGAGGGACGGGCGACCCGCCCCATGAGCGCGCGTTCGGCGCGAGGGTGGAGCGCGCCGGCGACGGTCATCGACCGGTCGCCGGCCTCGATCCGCCCGCCCGGGAAGACGAATTTACCCGGCATGAACTTCAGGCCCGCATGGCGCTTGCCCATGAGGACCTTCGGGTGCTTGCCCTTTCGGTCGATGACGATGAGGGTCGCAGCGTCGACGGGACGGAGTGTCGGGAGGGTGGGATTGGTCTCAGCGGAAACGAGGCGATCCATCCTCGCCAGGGTCTCGGTGTCCGTCACGGGCATGGTCCTCGTCGGCGTTCGTCTTGGCTCGGGCAGCGCCGAAGCCGTGCATCCCTAACGCGTATTGCAGCCCGACGACAGCGCCTTTCACCGGCTGGAGCAGGGCCAGGCACAGGATCAGCGTCAGGGCCGGCCAGGTCGCCAGGTGCACCCACATGGGCATCTCGAGCTTGGTCTCGGTCATGAGGATGCCGTACCCGATCAGGTGTCCCACGAGGAAGATCACGATATAGGGCGGGAGGTCGTCGGCCCGGTGATGGTGAAACTCCGTCCCGCAGACCTCGCAATGATCCACGACCTTGAGGAAGCGGCCGAAGAGCCGCCCCTGGTCGCAGGCCGGGCAACGGCCCATGAAGCCGCGCCTCATGGCCGGAATGGCCTTCACCTCATGCCGGCTGGCCGGGGAGGCGGTCTCGATCGTCAACGTCATCCATCGATCCTTCCGTCAGCCGCGTCCGCGCCGCTTGACCTTCACGCGGGTCGGCGGGCGCCCCGGAGAGCGGCCCCTGGGGGACGGCCCGGCGCCTGGTGTTGCTCCGCGCGGGGGACGCTTCGCGCCTTGCCTGGACGCTCCGCTCCGGCCGGTGAAGCGTCCCTTCGTGAGGATCTCGAAGCGCAGCGCGCCGGCGACGGGGGCCGCCTCGACCAGCTTCACCTCCACCCTGTCTCCGAGACGATAGGTTTCCCCCGTGTCGTCCCCGCGCATGGAATGGGTCTTCTCGTCGTAGCGATAATAGTCGTCGCCGATCGTGGCCGCCGGAACGAAGCCGTCCGCGCCGGTGTCGCTCAGCTTGATGAAGAGGCCCGCCTTCGACACCCCCGAGATCTGTCCGGAGAATGTGGCCCCGATCCGGTCGGCAAGGAAGTGCGCGATCAGGCGGTCGATTGTCTCACGCTCCGCCGCCATCGCGCGGCGCTCCGCGGCCGAAATCTTGGCGCTGATCTCGATCAGCTCGGCCCGGGTCGTGTCCGGCGGCAGGCCGTCCCGGCCCAGCTTGTTCGCGGCGATCAGCGCCCGGTGGACGATCAGGTCGGCATACCGGCGGATGGGAGAGGTGAAATGGGCGTAGCGCCGGAGATTCAGGCCGAAATGGCCGTAGTTCTCCGCCGCGTACTCGGCCTGGGACTGGGAGCGGAGCACCACCTCGTTGATGAAGAGCTGGTGCTCCGTGTTCTCGACGCTGCGCAGGATGCGGTTGAACAGTTCCGGCTTGAGTGCCCCCTGGCTCGGGACCTTGAGGCCGATGGAGGCAAGCACCTCGCTCAAGGACCGCATCTTCTCGAGCGAGGGCTCGTCATGGACCCGGTAGATCAGGTCCGAACCGGCCCTCTCGAGGCTCTCGGCCGCGGCCACGTTGGCGAGGATCATGAACTCCTCGATCAGCCTGTGCGCCTCGAGGCGTTCCGGCACGAACACGCGGTCCACGGTGCCGTCGGGGTTGAGCACGATCTTGCGCTCGGGCAGGTCGAGGAACAGCGGCTCGCGGATGTCCCGGGCTCTCTTGACCAACGCGTAGCCGGCCCAGAGAGGCTTGAGGATCGACTCGAGGATGGGCTCCGTCACGGGGTCGGGCCGGCCGTCGATGGCCGCCTGGGCCTGCTGGTAGGACAGCTTCTCGGCCGAGCGCATCATGACCCTGTGGAAGCTGTGCCGGATCTTGCGGCCGTCGGGGCCGATCACCATCCGGACCGCGAGGGCAGGGCGGTCTTCGCGCGGCCTCAAGGAGCAAAGGTCGTTGGAAATCCGCTCCGGCAGCATCGGGACGACCCGGTCGGGGAAATAGACCGAGTTGCCACGCTCCTGCGCCTCCCGATCCATGGCCGAGCCGGGGCGGACATAGGCGGCGACGTCCGCGATGGCCACCGTGAGGACGATGCCACCCCGATTGTCCGGGTCATCGTCGGGTGCCGCATGGACGGCATCGTCGTGATCCTTCGCATCGGGCGGGTCGATCGTGACGAGGGGCAGGTCGCGCCAATCCTCGCGACCGTCCAGGGCCGCGGGCTTCGCGCCTGCGGCCTCGTCCAGCACCGCTTTCGGAAATTCGTTGGGGATGTTGTGGGCGTAGATCGCGATCAGGCTGATGGCCTTCTCCGATTGGATCGTGCCGAGGCGCTCCTTCACCTTGGCCGTGGGAAGGCCGAACCGGCCGTGCCTCACGACCGCCACGGAGACCAGGTCGCCGTCCTTCGCCTCGCCCTCGTCGCCGGGCCTGATCTGGAGTTCCTGATCGCGCGCCTTCTTGTCGACGGGCACGAGCCGGCCGCCGCCTTCGGGCAGGGCTCGAAACAGGCCGAGCACCTGGGCCTGCTTCTTGGCGATAATCTTGGTCACGCGGCCGGAATAGCGGTGGATGTCGCCGGGCTTGAGCGGGTCGACCCGCAGCAGTGCCCGGTCGCCGACGCCCGCGACGGGCATGCCGGGGCGCGGCTTGCGCGGCGACAGGATGATGATCGTCGGGATGGAGCCGTGCTCCTCCTCGTCCCACTCGGTCGGGACGGCAGTCAGTTCACCGTCCTTGTCCCGCCGGGTGATGTCCGCCAGAACGACCGGAGGGAGCTGACCGGCCTTGTGCACCGTCTTGCCCCTGCGATCGAGGACTCCCTGATCCTCCAGGTCTCGGAGGACCTGCTTGAGCCAGACCCGGTCGTCGCCCTTGATGCCGAAGCGCTGCGCGATCTCCCGTTTCCCGACCTTGCCCTGGGCATGGGCGATGAAGGACATCACCTCCTCGCGGGAGGGACGGGACGGCTGGTCGGCTTTCGGGCGTTTGGGCAAGGGGCGTTCTCGTCGGGTTCACGGGGTCTTGTCGCATGCAAGCCTGGCCGCGGCTAGAGCATCGGACCCGAAAGTGGAATCCACTTTTGGGATCGGATCCGATGCTCAATCCCTTGAGCGGCGCACCTTTGACTGCGAAAAACCGGGTCCACTTTTTCCCACGGTGCGCTAGTCCAGCCGGCCCGCCATCCTGAAGACGCCCCGGCACGGCAAGAGATCCACGGGAGGCAAGATCCACGGGAGGCAGGAGCCGCACGGCCAAAAAAATAAGGCCCCGAAACCGGAGCCTTTGAGGGACCGGCCCGTGGGGGCAGAATGAGCCGGTGAGCTTGTAGAACGCCATGGAACGGGGTTGGTTCCAGCGGTTCCGAAAATTTTTCGAAATATTTTCGTGGAGCCGGTCCGACACCCTCCCACGTCATGGCCGGCCGGTCATCACCCTGCTCTCGCCGGCCATCCCGATCCGGTGAAGCGCGGCGCCTCTCAGAAGCGGGATCACCGGGACAAGCCCGGTGATGACGTGAGAATGGGATATCGGGATGCACGACCTTTCCACGTCATGGCCGGCCTTGTGCCGGCCATCCCTATAAGGTGAGGCGCGGCGCTCTTCCGATCGGGATCACCGGGACAAGCCCGGTGATGACGTGGGAGGGTGGTGTGAGTGGGTGGTGATAGCCTCCCCACGTCATGGCCGGCCGGTCATCCTCCGCCCCTTGCCGGCCATCCCGAGTTCTTGGAGCGTCGCGCCTCACGTCATCGGAAGCACCGGGCCGGCGACGCCATCGGACCGCGGACTCTCAAGAGGAACCCGATCAGATATCCAGATCCGCCTCGTCCGCGAAGGCTGCGCGCTCCTGGATGAAGGCGAAGCGGGCCTCGGGCTTGTTGCCCATCAGGCGCTCCACGGCGTCGCTGGCCTCCGGCTTGTCGTCCGCCTCCACGACGACCTTCAGCAGCAGGCGCTTCTTCGGGTCCATGGTGGTTTCCTTGAGCTGGCCGGGCAGCATCTCGCCGAGGCCCTTGAACCGGCCGATCTCGACCTTGCCGTTGCCCTTGAAGACCGTCTTCATCAGCTTTTCCCGGTCCGCGTCGTCCCGGGCATAGGCCGATTTCGAGCCCTGGGTCAGCCGGTACAGGGGCGGGACCGCCAGGTACAGATGCCCGTCGTCGATGAGCTTCGGCATCTGCCGGTAGAAGAAGGTGATCAGCAGGGACGCGATATGGGCGCCGTCCACGTCCGCGTCGGTCATGATGACGACCTTCTCGTAGCGGAGGTCCGTGGACTTGTAGTGTGAGCCCGTCCCGCATCCCAGCGCCTGCACGAGATCGGAGAGCTGCTGGTTCTGGTGCAGCTTCTCACGCCCGGCCGAGGCCACGTTCAGGATCTTGCCGCGCAGGGGAAGCACCGCCTGGGTGGCGCGGTCCCGCGCCTGTTTGGCGGAGCCGCCCGCCGAATCGCCCTCGACGATGAAGAGCTCGGAGCCCTTGGCGCCGGCATTCGAGCAGTCCGCGAGCTTGCCCGGCAGGCGCAGCTTGCGGGTGGCGGTCTTGCGGGCGACCTCCTTCTCCTGGCGGCGGCGCAGGCGCTCCTCCGCCCGGTCGATCACCCAGTCCAGCAGCTTGTTCGCCTGCTGCGGGGCCGCCGCGAGCCAATGGTCGAAGGTGTCGCGGATCGCGTTCTCGACGATGCGACCGGCCTCGACGGTTGCCAGCTTGTCCTTGGTCTGGCCCTGGAACTCGGGCTCGCGGATGAAGACCGACAGCATCGACGCGCAGGTGGCCATCACGTCGTCGGTGGTCACCGCCGCCATGCGCTTGGACTGGCCGACGCGCTCCGCGTGCTCGCGCAGGGCGCGCAGGAGGGCGATGCGAAGCCCATTCTCGTGGGTGCCGCCCTCGGGGGTCGGCACTGTGTTGCAGTAGGAGGTGGAGAACCCGTCCTCGTTCGCCATCCAGGCGACCGCCCATTCCAGCGAGCCATGGCTGCCGGGCTTGGTGATCTTGCCGGCGAAGATCTGGTCGGTGACCAGCTCCTTGCCCTCGATGTCGTGGAGCAGGTAGTCCTTCAGGCCGTTCGGGAACTTGAAGGTGGCTTCCGCCGGTACGTTCTCCAGGCCCTCGATCAGGGACGGGGCGCATTTCCAGCGAATCTCCACGCCGCCGAAGAGATAAGCCTTGGACCGGGCCATCTTGAACAGGCGGCGGGGCTGGAAGTGGGCCTCCTTGCCGAAGATCTGCCAGTCGGGCTTGAAGCGCACCTTCGTGCCGCGCCGGTTGAGCACGCGGCCCACGGTCTCGAGCTTGCCCTGGGGAAGGCCGCGGGCGAAGATCTGGCGGTACAGGGTCTGGCCGCGCGCCACCTCGACCTCGAGAATCTCGGACAGGGCGTTGACCACGGACACGCCGACGCCATGCAGACCGCCCGAGGTCTCGTAGACCTTCGAGTCGAACTTGCCGCCCGCGTGAAGGGTGGTCATGATGACTTCGAGGGCCGACTTCTTCGGAAATTTCGGGTGCGGGTCCACCGGGATGCCGCGCCCGTTGTCCGTCACGGACAGCCAGCCGCCTTCCTCCAGCTCCACCTCGATGAAGCTCGCATGTCCTGCGACCGCTTCGTCCATGGAGTTGTCGATCACCTCGGCGAAGAGGTGATGCAGGGCCTTCTCGTCCGTCCCGCCGATATACATGCCGGGACGGCGGCGGACGGGCTCGAGCCCCTCCAGCACCTCGATGGCCGAGGCGTCATAGCCGGCTTCCCCCGGCGTGCCCTGCTGGGGAGCGGGCCGGGACACCTTCACGGCGGCGTTGCGGGCCGAGGCAGGCGCCGCGCGCTTGGCGCTCGCGCCCCCGAAGAGATCGTCGTTGTCTGTCATTGGGACCTTGGTCCGGGCTGATGATTCGCGTTTCTTTACACTATTTCTCATTCCGTTTTTATACGAGAACAAAACGGAAACGGGAAGGGCGGTTGTCACGAAAAGGGGACAAATGTTCAATCAGGTTAGGCCGTAAAGGTTACCAACGTTTGCCTCTAAAGAATGTCTTCCGGCTGTCATGCGGAACTGTTTAAATTCCATTCACGTTGAATGGTTAAGCATGAGCTTAGCAGGAGAAACGGACGTGACGACGCGGACGAGCTTGGGACCGGCGCAGAAGCTTCATTTGGACCGCGCGGCACGCAATGCCGGCGAGGCCTTCGCGTTCGACGAGCCGGATGTCACGCGCACGGCCCACCGCTCCTACGGGTCGAGCCTGATCTGGCTCTCCATGGCGGCCGTGGCTGTTCTGGGCCTCGGGCTCGTCTTCTAGCGCATCGGACGGAAAAGTGGACCCGGTTTTCCGGCTCTTCCGATGCGCTGGCCAAGAGAGGGAGCCTCGGATCAATCCCAAAAGTGGTGTCCACTTTTGGGTCCGAGGCTCTAATCGTCCTCATCGGCGTCTTCGCTCCGGCCGAAGACGCGGATCAGGATTTCCTCCATCCGCTTGCCGAACGTCAGAAGAAACAGGGTCACCAGGGTGCCCGTCACCGTGATGAACCAGGCGCCCAGGCCTGCCGTCACGCCGAGGCCCGCCGCAATCCAGACAGTCGCTGCCGTCGTCAAACCCTGCACCTGCATCTGGTCACGACCGCGGAGAATCGCGCCGGCGCCCAGAAAGCCTAGGCCGGTCATGATGCCTTGGACGACGCGGCTGACCGCGTCCTGACCGAAGTGCAGGCCCTCATAGACCGAGCCGGACAGAATCACGAGGGCGGCCCCCAGGGCCACGAGGCCGAGCGTGCGCATCCCGATCGGCTTGTTGTGGATGTCCCGGTTGATACCCACCACCATGCCGGCGATGGCTGCGCCGCACAGGCGCAGCATCATCTCGATCTGGTCGTCATATTCGACCGACAGCCAGGACAGCCACTCCCGCATCGGGATCAGCCTGCCTTGGCGGTCTTCTTGGCTGGGGCCTTCTTGGCCGCCGGGCTCTTTGCCGCCGGCGTCTTGGCCGCCGCCTTTTTCGCCGCCGTCTTGGGAGCGGCTTTCTTGGCCGCAGACTTCTTGGCCGCAGGTGCCTTGGCGGCCGCCTTCTTGGCCGGGGCCCTGCGGCCGCGGGCGGCCTTCTTCGACGGAGCGGCGGCGCGACGGACCTTCAGAAGCTCGACGGCCTCGTCCAGAGTCACCGCATCCTGGGCCATCGTCCGAGGCAGGGTGGCGTTGGTCTCGCCGTCGGTCACGTAGGGGCCGAAGCGTCCCGCCTTGACCACGATGGGCTTGCCGGATTCCGGATCGTCGCCCAGCGCCCGGCCAGGATCGCCCGCCCCGCGTCGGGCCCCTCCGCCGCCGCTCTCCTTGGTGACGATCAGGTCGATGGCGCGGTTGGCCCCGATCTCCAGCACGTCGTCGCCGGGCCCGAGATTGGCGTAGGTCTTGCCGTGCTGAACATAGGGCCCGTAGCGGCCGATGCTCGCCAGAATCGGTTCGCCCGATTCCGGATGGGTCGCCACCTGCCGCGGCAATGCCAGCAGCTTCAGGGCCTTCTCCAGATCGACGAGCGCCGGCGACAGGCCCTTGGGCAGGGACGAGCGCTTGGGCTTCTCGCCTTCGCCGAGCTGCACGAAGGGACCGAACCGACCGTCGCGCAGGGTGACGTCCAGACCCGTCTCGGGATCGGTGCCCAGCACCTTCACGCCAGGCTGCCCGCCGTTCTCCGACGAGCCGTCGCCTTCGCCTTCCACGCCGCTGGCGGCAAGCTGTCGGGTGTACTTGCACTCCGGGTAGTTCGAGCAGCCGATGAAGGCGCCGAACTTGCCGAGCTTCAGCGAGAGCTGGCCGGTGCCGCAGGTCGGGCAGGTGCGCGGGTTGGATCCATCACCCTTGTCCGGAAAGATGTGCGGCCCGAGAAGCTCGTTGAGGGCATCGAGCACTTCCGTGGTGCGCAGCTCCTTGGTCCCGCCGATGGCGGCCGAGAAATCGCGCCAGAAGTCGCGCAGCACCTGCTTCCAGTCGATCTCCGAATTGGAGATCCGGTCGAGCTGCTCCTCGAGGTCCGCCGTGAAGTCGTATTCCACGTAACGGCGGAAGAAGCTTTCCAGGAACGCCGTGACGATCCGGCCCTTGTCCTCGGGCACGAGCCGCTTCTTCTCGATCCGCACGTATTCCCGGTCGCGCAGGGTCTGGAGCACGGCCGCGTAGGTCGAGGGGCGTCCGATGCCGAGCTCCTCCATGCGCTTCACGAGAGAGGCCTCCGAGTAGCGGGGCGGCGGCTCGGTGAAGTGCTGGGAGGCGTTGATCCGGCGGCGCTCCAGAGGATCGCCCGCCTTCATCGGGGGAAGACGTCCCTCGTCCTCGTCGCCCTCGTCGTCCTTGCTCTCGTTGTAGAGCGTGAGGAAGCCGTCGAACTTGATCACCTGGCCGGTGGCGCGAAGGTCGAGCTTGCGCGGCCCGACCCGGGCGGCGATGTCGGCCGTGGTGCGCTCGAGCTCGGCCGATTCCATCTGGCTCGCCACGGTGCGGGTCCAGATCAGGTCGTAGAGACGGGCCTGCTCGGGCTCCAGGTACTTGGCCACAGCCTTCGGCAGACGGCCCATGTCCGTCGGCCTGATGGCCTCGTGGGCCTCCTGGGCGTTCTTGGCCTTGGTCGAGTACTTGCGCGGGGCGCCGGGAACGTAGCGCTCGCCGTATTCCTTGCCGATCACCCGGCGGGCCGCCTGGACGGCTTCGGGCGCCATGTCCACCCCGTCCGTTCGCATATAGGTGATGAGGCCGACCGTCTCGCCCCCGATATCGACGCCTTCGTAGAGACGCTGCGCGATGCGCATGGTCTGGGCCGGCGCCAGGCCGAGCTTGCGGGAAGCCTCCTGCTGCAGGGTCGAGGTCGTGAAAGGCGGATACGGATGGCGCTTGGCCGGCTTGGCCTCGATGTTGGCCACCGAGAAGGTCGCCAGCTCCAGGTCCTTCTTGAAGGCTTCCGCGTCCTTGCCGTTGCCGATGTCGAGGCGCTGGATCTTCTTGCCGTCGGCGCCGACGAGCCGCGCGTCGAACACTCCGCCGTCCTTCGTCGCCAAGGTGGCGATCAGCGACCAGTATTCCCTGGGCTTGAAGGTCTCGATCTCGAGTTCCCGGTCGCAGACGAGGCGCAGGGCCACCGACTGCACGCGGCCGGCCGAGCGGGCCCCCGGCAGCTTGCGCCAGAGGACCGGCGAGAGGGTGAATCCCACGAGGTAGTCCAGGGCCCGGCGGGCCAGATAGGCGTCGACGAGCGCCTGGTCGATCTCGCGCGGCTGGCGCAGGGCGGCCTGGACGGCATCCTTGGTGATGGCGTTGAAGGTCACCCGCTCGACGGGCAGGTCCTTGAGGGCGCGCTTCTCGCGCAGGGCTTCCAGGACGTGCCAGGAAATGGCCTCGCCCTCGCGGTCGGGGTCGGTGGCCAGGATGAGCTTCTCGGCCCCCTTGATCGCCTTGGCGATATCGGAGACGCGCTTCGAGCCCCGGTCTTCGAGCGTCCAGATCATGCGGAAATCGTCATCCGGGTCGACCGAGCCGTCCTTGGCGGGCAGATCGCGGATATGCCCGAAGGAGGCCAGGACCTCGTAATCCTTGCCGAGATATTTGTTGATCGTCTTGGCCTTCGCAGGCGACTCGACGACGAGGACTTTCATGAACGACTTCCTAAAAGCGGGAGCAGGCGGACGCCCTGTCTCCAGGGCAGATGCGCCGGTCAGCCCTTGGCCAGCGCAGGGCGGGATAAGTGGTAGATGATCGCCGACAAGTCAAATCGGACTTGTACGGATGTTTCCTATATGGCCACGAATGCCCGCTCCAGCAAGGGATTCACCGCTCCTCCCAGGTCGTTGGCGCCGATCATCCGCGACGGAACGGCAAGGCGGGTCAGGGCATAGACCTCGGCGATGTCCGGCGGTGCGGACCGGGTCAGGGCCGCGGCGGCGGCCAGGACGAAAAGCCGTTCGGCCACGAATCTGGCCTTCGCCTCCGCGTCGGTGGATTGCAGGGCCAGGACGATGTCCCGGGCCGCATCCGAGGCGCCCGGGAGATCGCCGGCATCCTTCATCAGGCGCTCGAGAACGGAGGCGGCGACCTCGGGCTCCCGGTTCTCGGCGCGCAGGATGTCGAGGGCGATCACGTTGCCGGAGCCCTCCCAGATCGCGTTGACCGGCGCCTCGCGATAGAGCCGGGGCAGGGCGCTCTCCTCCACGTAGCCGTTGCCGCCGAGGCACTCCATGGCCTCGTAGAGGAGCCGCGAGGCAGCCTTGCAGATGCCGAACTTGGCCGCCGGGGTCACCAGACGGGCAAAGGCGGCCTCGCGGCTGTCCGCCTGCCGGAGGTCGAAGCTGTCGGCCACCCGCAATGCGAGGGCCGTCATGGCCTCGCTCTCCAGGGCGAGGTCGGCGAGCACCATGCGCATGGCCGGCTGGTCGACGAGCCGCTTCTGGAACACGCTGCGGTGCCGGACGTGGTGGGCGGCGAGGGCCAGTCCCATCCGGACGAGCCCGGCCGAGGCCACGGCGCAATCGAGCCGGGTCAGCTGCACCATGTCGATGATGGTGCGCACCCCGCGACCCTCCTCGCCGATCCGCCAGCCGAAGGCCTCCTGGAACTCGACCTCGGAGGAGGCGTTCGAGCGGTTCCCGAGCTTGTCCTTCAGCCGTTGCAGCCGCAGGGCGTTGAGGGAGCCGTCAGGCCGGAAGCGGGGGGCGAGGAAGCAGGTGAGCCCGCCGGGCGCCTGGGCGAGCACGAGGAAGGCGTCGCACATGGGGGCCGACATGAACCACTTGTGACCGGTCAGCTCGTATTCGTCTCCGGCTTTGGGTTCGGCGCGGGTCGTGTTCGCCCGGACGTCGGTGCCGCCCTGCTTCTCGGTCATGCCCATGCCAAGCGTGACGGCCTGCTTCTCCCAAAAGGGGATGAAGCGGGAATCGTATGCGCGCGAGCGGATTTTCGGCAGCCACTCGGCGAGCCGGTTCGGCGAGGCGGCGAGCGCCGCGACCGACGCATGGGTCATGGTGATGGGGCAGACATGCCCGCTCTCGACGCCTGCCGCCGTATGGAGCCGCGCGGCCCGCGCCACATGGGCATGGCCGGTCCGGGGCTCGTCCCAGGTCGAGGCGTGCAGGCCGTCCTCCATGCTGGCCCGCATGAGCAGGTGATAGGCCGGGTGGAACTCCACCGCGTCGATCCGGTAGCCCCGCGAATCATGGGTGTGCAGCTTGGGCGGGTTCTCGTTGGCGAGCCGGCCGATGTCGAGCCGCTCCGCCGATCCCCAGGCCGCGCCGAAGTCCAGGAGCCGCTCTCCCTCCATGCCGACGCCGCTGGCCGTCAGGGCGTCGAGCAGGGGCCGGTTGGCGGCGATCAGGTTCACGTCGCCGAACGGGGGCGGCTGATTGATGACCTCGTGGGTCTCGAACGCGTGCATGGTGACCGCCCTTCGGCACAATCCCTGATGATTCTAGGGTTGAAGCGCGTCCCGCGTAGAGACCCTGCTTGCGGCGGTTTCCCGGAGCGCCTATAGCCATCGCTTTAAGATGACTGACGCCCCCCGATCCGTTTTTCCCCACCGGCATCTCCTCGGCATCGAGGGGCTGTCTCCCCTGGACATTCAGGCGCTGCTCGATCTGGCCGACGAACAGGTCGAGGTGAGCCGCCAGATCGAGAAGAGCAAGTCGACCCTCAGGGGCCGGACGCAGATCAACCTGTTCTTCGAGGCCTCCACCCGCACCCAATCGTCCTTCGAGATCGCCGGCAAGCGGCTGGGCGCCGACGTGATGAACATGCAGGTGGCCTCCTCCTCGGTGAAGAAGGGCGAGACCCTCATCGACACGGCCGTGACCCTGAACGCCATGCGGCCCGACATCATCGTCGTGCGCCACCATGCGGCCGGCGCGGTGCATCTTCTCGCCCAGAAGGTGGATTGCGCGGTGGTCAATGCGGGCGACGGCGCCCACGAGCATCCGACGCAAGCTCTGCTCGACGCTCTCACGATCCGCCGCAACAAGGGACGGATCGAAGGCCTGACCGTGGCGATCTGCGGCGACATCCTGCATTCCCGCGTCGCCCGCTCCAACATGATCCTGCTCGCCGCCATGGGAGCGCGGGTGCGCCTCGTGGCGCCCTCGACCCTGCTGCCGCCCGGGATCGCCCGGCTCGGGTTCGAAACCTTCACCAGCATGGAGAAGGGGCTCGAGGATGCGGACATCGTTATGATGCTGCGCCTGCAGCGCGAGCGCATGAACGGGTCCTTCGTCCCCTCCGTGAAGGAGTATTTCCGCTTCTACGGCCTCGATCAGGAAAAGCTTGCCTTCGCGAAGCCCGATGCGCTGGTGATGCATCCCGGCCCCATGAACCGGGGCGTGGAGATCTCGTCGGACGTCGCGGACGGCGCGCAGTCGCTCATCCGCGAGCAGGTCGAAATGGGCGTCGCCGTGCGCATGGCGGTGCTGGAGGCTCTGGCGAGCCATCTGCCGAACCGGTGAGGCGCGTCATGAGCAACCAACCCATCCTCTTCAAGAACGCCCGTCTCATCGATCCCGCCCGCGACCGCGAAGAGCGGGGAGGCGTGCTGGTGCGCGACGGCCTGATCCAGGCGGTCGGACCGCAGGTGAGGGAGGCTTCCGACGCGCAGGTGATCGATTGCGGCGGGCAGGTGCTGGCGCCTGGCCTCATCGACATGCGCGCCTTCATCGGCGAACCCGGAGGGCCGTACCGCGAGACGCTCAAGAGCGCCGGCGAGGCGGCGGCGGCCGGCGGCGTGACCACGGTCGTGTCCATGCCCGACACCAGCCCTGCGCTCGACGATCCGGCCGTCATCGATTTCATCGTGCGCCGCGCACGGGACACCTCCATGGTCAATATCCGCCCCGCGGCGGCCCTGACGAAAGGGCTCGAGGGGCGGGAGATGGTCGAAATCGGCCGCCTCAGGGAGGCCGGCGCGATCGCTTTCACGGACGGTGCCCGCTCGGTCACGAACGCCCAGGTGATGCGGCGGGCCCTCACCTATGCGGGCGATTTCGACGCGCTGATCATCCATCACGTCGAGGATCCCGACCTCGTCGGGCAGGGGGTGATGAACGAGGGCGAGTTCGCCTCGCGGCTGGGGCTCCCGGGCATCCCGCGGGAGGCCGAGACGGTGATGCTCGAACGTGACGTCCGGCTCGTGCGCCTCACGGGCGGGCGTTACCACGCGGCGATGATCTCCTGCGCCGATTCGGCCGAGATCATGCGCCATGCGAAGGATCGGGGGCTGCCGGTGACCTGCGGGGTCTCGATCAACCATCTGGCGCTCAACGAGAACGATATCGGCGATTACCGCACCTTCCTGAAGCTCTCGCCGCCCCTGCGCCACGAGGACGACCGCCAGGCCGTGATCGACGCCCTGGCCGACGGGACCGTCGACGTGATCGTCTCCGACCACAATCCACAGGATGTGGAAAACAAGAGGCTGCCCTTCGCCGAGGCGGCCGACGGGGCCGTGGGGCTGGAAACGCTGCTCTCGGCGGCCCTTCGGCTCGTCCATTCGGGCCGGCTTTCCCTTCCGAGGCTGCTGCGGGCCATGTCCTTGAGGCCCGCTGAAATCCTGGGACTTCCGGCCGGCCGGCTTTCGGCGGGCGCTCCGGCCGATCTGTTCGTCTTCGATCCGGACGCGCCCTACGTGCTCGACAAGCGCCACCTCAGGTCCCTGTCCAAGAACACACCCTTCGACGAGGCGCGGCTGGAGGGGCAGGTCTCGACCACGATGGTTGCGGGCAGGGTGGTCTTTCGGCGCGATACGATGTAACGAGAAGAGAATGTCCGACGAAGTCAACCTCCTCCACCTGCTGGCCGCCCTGCTCTTCGGCTATCTTCTGGGCTCGATTCCGTTCGGCCTGATCTTCACCCGCATGGCCGGCCTGGGCGACGTGCGCAAGATCGGCTCCGGGAATATCGGCGCCACCAACGTGCTGCGCACGGGCCGCAAGGGTCTCGCCGCGGCGACGCTCGTAGCCGACGCCCTCAAGGGCACGATCCCGGTGGTGATCGCCGCGCAGTGGGGGCCGCAATTTGCGACGGTCGCCGCCCTCGGCGCCTTTCTGGGCCACCTTTTTCCCGTCTGGCTCGGGTTCAAGGGCGGCAAGGGCGTGGCCACCTTCATCGGCGTGCTGATCGGCCTGAAGCCGCTGGCGGCGCTCATCTTCTGCCTGATCTGGCTCGGAGTGGCATTCGCCTCCAAGTACTCCTCGCTCTCCGCTCTGATCGCCAGCGCGGCCACCCCGGTCGTCCTGTGGCTGCTGGGCGAGCCCGGCATGGCCGGGATGGCGGTCATCCTCGTGGCGCTGCTGTGGTGGAAGCACAGCCAGAACATCAGCCGCCTTCTGGCCGGGACAGAAGGCAAGATCGGCCAGAAGGGATAATCCATGATTCTCACGGATGAGCAGCGGCTCGATTGGCTTCGCCTCATCCGCTCAGAGAAGGTCGGGCCGCGCACCTTCCGCGCGCTGATCAACCAATACGGGGGCGCCGCCGGCGCCCTGGAGGCCTTGCCCGATCTCGGACGTCGCAGCGGAAGCCCGGGCCTGAAGGTCTGCACCCGGGCGGAGGCCGAGACGGAGATGGCCGGGGCGGCGCGCCTCGGCGTCCGCTTCATCGCCATGGGCGAGCCCGATTACCCGAAGACCCTTCAGGCCGTGGACACCGCGCCGCCGCTGATTGCGCTCCGGGGTTCGGCCGGGATTCTGGCCAAACCTTCGGTCGCCGTCGTGGGATCGCGCAACGCGTCCGCGTCGGGCCTCACCTTCGCTGAGCGCCTGGCGCGGCAGCTCGGCGAAGCCGGCTATTCGGTCGTGTCGGGCCTGGCGCGCGGCGTCGACACGAGGGCCCACAGAGCGAGCCTGGCAACCGGCACCGTCGCGGTGCTGGCCGGCGGACATGACCGGATCTACCCGGTTCAGAACGCACCGCTCGTCGAGACCATCGTGGAGCAGGGCGGGGCCGTGCTATCCGAGATGCCCATGGATTGGGAGCCTCGCGGGCGGGACTTTCCGCGCCGCAACCGGATCGTGTCGGGCCTCTGCTACGGCGTGGTGGTCGTCGAGGCGGCGCGGCGCTCGGGTTCTCTTATCACGGCCCGGTTCGCCCTGGAGCAGGGACGCGAGGTCTTCGCCGTGCCGGGTTCACCCCTCGATCCCCGGGCGGAGGGAACGAACGATCTGATCCGCGAAGGTGCCACCCTGTGCGCCAGCGTCGAGCATGTGACGAGCGTCCTGGAGCCGCTGATCGCATCCGGCCCCCGCCTCGATCAAGGTGCGGAGGAGCCGATCCATCTCCTTGGTTCGGAAGAGCTCTGGGACGAGCTGGATCTTCCCGACGTCCTCCGAGCGCCCGTGCGCCCGATCATGCCCGAGGCCGGGGCGGACGATGCAACCGGTGACGTCCAGTCCGACCTGGTGGCGTTTCTCGGCCCTTCGCCGGTGACGGTCGACGATCTGGTCCGGCAATCCGGCCTGTCGATCCGCAACGTTCAGATGGCTCTCCTCGAACTTGAGATCGCCGGACGGCTCGAGCGGCACGGCGGCAACGCGGTCTCGTTAATCACCAGCCCCTAGCGCATCGATCCCGAAAGTGGGGCCACTTTTGGAATCGATGCTTCAGGCTGTTGTTTTGGAGCATCTTTGCACGCAAAACCGGTCCCCACTTTTGCGCCCGATGCTCTAGCGGTCCTCGCCGGGAGCCTCGCGAACGCGGACGGCCTCCAATCGGGCCATGTCCAGCAGGTAGGCCAGGAGATCGAGCTTCGCCTCTCGGGCGAGGGAAGAGAGCACGGCGGAAAACTCCGAAATGTACTCGGCCGTCTCGGTGACCGACATCTCCGGCCGGCCCGCATCGGCCGCCTGGCCTCCAGGCTGTTCGTTCGCCAGGGAGGGGAGGAAGGATCGGTGCGGAGGTTTGGCCATCGATGCCGACGCTGTCTCTATGTTTCACTGGCTCTAGATAGCAGCACAACCAAAAATAAGACAAGGCCGTTTCATTAATCTGCAAGTTGTATCATCAACCGAGCCCTGAAATCAGGAGTGGCATCGAGATCCGGGCCAGCAGGGTCTGCAGGGTCAGGATCTCGGCCATGAGGCCTGCATTGCCGCCCATCTGCCGTGCCAGCACGAAGGCGGCGCTGGCCGAGGGTACGGACGATGCGACGATGGTCACCGTCAGGTCGTTGCCTTCCACGCCGATGAAACCCGCGTAGGCGACGGCCATCACCGGCATCAGGACGAGCTTCAGGCCGGCTGTCAGCAGGTGCGGGATTCCGGGACGGGCGAGCCTGCGGATGTCGAGGCCCGCGCCGACGATCAGCAGACCGGCCGCGAGCGCCGCGCGCCCCATGACGTCGATATACGCGGCCAGAGGCTTGGGCAGCGGCGGCACCAGGACGTTCAGCAGAAGGCCGATGGCGCAGGACCAGATGAACGGATTGGTGACGAACGAGCGCAAGATGTCCCAAGGGCTTTGCTTGGGCCTGCCGGCGAAACGGATGAAGACGTAGAAGGCGAGCAGGTTGAGGAGCGGCACCATGGCCGCGATGGCAACTGCGATCAGGGCGATCCCCCGCTGGCCGTAGAGACTTCCCGCGACCGCCAGCCCGACGAAGGTGTTCCAGCGGGTCGCGCCCTGGAAGATCGACGTGAAGCTCGGGCCGTCGATCCCGAGCCCGCGTTCGAGGATGGGGCGCAGCCCCAGGACCAGCACGGCCATGGTCAGGATGGCGCCGACCAGCGCACCGCCGACACCGAGGACGGGGACCGAGGTCAGATCGGCCCGGGAGAGGGTGTCGATGATGAGGGCCGGGAAGAAGATCACATAGGTGACCCGCTCGAGACCGGCCCATTGCGGCTCGCTGACGAAATTCGTCACCCGGCAGAGCCATCCGGTGGCGATGATCAGGAAGGTGGGGATCAGGCTGGCGAGAATGGCAGACATGGAGAGCCATGGGAGAGGCCGGACCTTGCGATCCGGAAAAGCGGGGTGCATGAGGCGCTTAAGACGTCTCGAGCCCATCGACAAGCGCCGGATAAGCTTGCATTGGAATTCCGCTCCGATGCTCCACTTGTCCTAATCCGCGTCCGGTCCGAGGCCCTTGATGATCCAGGTGACGAATTCCATTGCCCTCGACGAGGCGGAACTCCAGGAAAGCTTCATTCGCGCGTCCGGACCGGGAGGCCAGAACGTCAACAAGGTCGAGACCGCGGTCCAGTTGCGCTTCGACGTCCGCCACTCTCCTTCGCTGCCGGATTTCGTGAAGGAGAAGCTGGAACGGCTTGCCGGGAAGCGCATGACCAACGACGGTGTTCTCGTGATCACGGCCCAACGCTTCCGCAGTCAGGACCGCAACCGCGAGGATGCGGTCGCGCGTCTGGTCGAACTGATCCGGCAGGCGACGGAGCGCCCCAAGCCGCGCCGGCCCACCCGCCCGACCCTGGCTTCGAAGAAGCGCAGGCTCGAGGCGAAAGGGCGGCGGTCCGAGATCAAGAAAGGGCGCAGCGGGAAGCCGGGCTTCGACTAGAGCATTTTCCGGTGAAGTGGATCCGGTTCACCGTCAGAAAATGCGGCTAGGCAAAGACAAGAGATGATTCCACGTGAGTGGAAGCAGCTCTAGACCATCGGACCCAAGAGAGGATTCACTTTTGCGTCCGGTGCTCGAGCCGTCATCCCTGAAGGACGATGCCGCCGAATCCGAGCAGGTCGGCGAAGACGGCCAGCACCACGCCCAGGCCGACCAGGCCGAGACCGGTCAGAAAGTACCGGACCGAGCGGTTGTACCGCTTGAGCTGGAGCGACGAGACAAGGAGCAGGTCGGCCAGGGCCTTGACCTGAAGGGTCAAGCCGACCGTGATCAGCGCGACCGACACCAGATCCGAATGGGCCCATTCGCCGGGCAGCGCCGACCAGCGGCTCAGAAAACTCAGAGAGAATCCGACGACCACGCCGATCGCCGTGATCGAGCCGTTGCGGAATGTGGAATCGACGCGCTGGTGCTCTTCGGCCGGCTTGGCCGCATCGTTCGCCATCGTCGGGCTCCGCCTCCGGCAGGTTCCGATGAACCCGCTTCGCGGCGATCTTAGCGTACTTTCCCGCGAGGGTCCTCCCGCGACGGCCGAACCGGGTCTCAGCCGTAGTCGCGGGTCACGCCGATTTCCGTCGTTCCGGCGACGGGCTTCGTCGTGAGGGCGACGGCGATCTCGAACACGCCGAGGATGAGACGGGGCCAGGACACCTGATCGGCAAAGCCGAAGAGCCAGGGGAGGCCGCCAGAAGCAGTCCGCCGGCCGCGTCGACCCCAAGATGAGCCCGCATGGGGATCAGCCGTCCCAGCGACAGCTCGTCGTCCGTCATGGGGCTCGTGACCAGGATGGCCGCCCCGAGGATCATGGGCACCCATTGGGCCGGCCCATTGTCGGCGAAGCCGAGCAGGAAGGGCGCCATGGTCAGGGCGAGCCCGGTCGGGCAGTCGATGGCAGCGTGGATACGGGTCGGGATGAAAGGCATGAATGAACGATCCTCATCCGGCATGGCCGCGCAGGTGCAAGGGCGCGGCAGTCAAAGCACGCCCGCCTGGAATGTTCCCGGGTTGAACGGATAAGTCTATGAATGGACTTATGTTATCGGTCCGGCGGATAGGTGTGCTCGCGGCCCCTGTAGTCCGAGACCGAGTAGCAGCCCTCTCGGCCCTGGATCGCATCGGGACCGATGACCGCCTTGCCGTGACCGCCCGGGATGTCGAGGATGTAGGTCGGCTGGCACAGCCCCGAGATTCGACCTCGCAGACCGGCGACGAGGGCCCGGCCTTCCTCGATCGTCAGGCGGAAGTGGCTCGTCCCGGGGGCAAGGTCCGGATGATGCAGGTAATAGGGCTTTACCCTCGTCTCCACGAAGGCGCGCATGAGGGCCGCGAGCGTATCGGGATCGTCGTTGACCCCTCTCAGCAGCACGGACTGGCTGATCATGACGATGCCTGAATCGACGAGCCGCGCGCAGGCGGCCCGGGCCTCGGCCGTCAGCTCGCGCGGGTGATTGGCGTGAAGGGCCACGTAGGTTGTCTTGCTGCTCGCCTTCAGGGCCGCGATCAGGGCTTGGTCGACCCGCTCCGGCTCGACCACGGGCACGCGGGTATGGAAACGAACGATCTTCACGTGATCGATGGCGGAAAGCCGCTCCATGATCTCCGTGAGACGACGAGGGGACAGAACCAGCGGATCTCCCCCGGTCAGGATGACCTCCCAGATCTCCGGGTTGCCGGCGATATAGGCGAAGGCTCGGTCCATGGCGTCCGGCGACAGGGTGCCGAGCCCCTGGGGCCCGACCATTTCGCGGCGGAAGCAGAAGCGGCAATAGACCGGGCAGACATGCACGGCCTTGAGCAGAACACGGTCCGGGTAGCGGTGAACGATGCCTTCGACGGGGCTGTGCGAAAGATCGCCGATCGGATCGGCACGCTCGTCCGGCATGATCGTCAGTTCGGCTGCATCCGGCACGAACTGACGGGCGATCGGGTCCTGCGGATCGCCCCGGTCGATCAGCGCGGCCATGGCGGGGCTGATCGCGATCGCGTAGCGCTCGGCCACGGCTTCGATCGCCGCGCGCTCGTCCGGACCGACGAGGCCTGCCTCGGTGAGTTCGACAGGGGTGCGGATGGGGCGGATCGCGTTCAACGGCCCGTCTCCGGCACGGGCGCCCAGAGCACCTGGTCGATGCGCGCGGCCCCGGTGGCGAGCATCACGAGGCGGTCGAAGCCAAGAGCAATGCCGCTCGCCTCGGGCATTCGGGCCAGCGCTGCCAGGAAATCCTCGTCCACCGGATAGCTCTCGCCGTAGATTCGCATTTTTTCCGCCATTGCCGCCTCGAAGCGCCGCCGCTGCTCGGCCGCGTCCGTCAGTTCGCCGAAAGCGTTGGCGAGTTCGACCCCGCAGGCATAGAGCTCGAACCGCTCCGCCACCCGCCGGTCGCGGGCGCTCGGGCGGGCGAGGGCCGCTTCCGCGACCGGGTACTCGTCCAGGATCGTGGCGCGACCGAGGCCGAGATGGGGCTCGACACGCTCCACGACGACGCGGCTGAACAGGTCCGCCCAGGTGTCGTCCCCGGCCACCCGAATGCCCGCCGCCTTCAGGCCGGCGGCCAGGTGGTCCCGATCCGTCGCGCCGCTCGCGTCGATGGAGGCGAGGAGGTCGATTCCGGCGAAGCGGTCGAACGCCTCGGCCACGCTCAGGCGCTCCGGCTCACGGAACGGATCGGCCTCGCGGCCGCGCCAGGCGAGGGTGCGGGTGCCGGCGGTTTCCGCCGCCAGGCGCAGGATCTCTACGCAGTCGCGCATGAGAGCCTCATAGCCTTCGCCTGCGCGGTACCATTCGAGCATGGTGAATTCCGGATGATGCAGGGGGCCGCGTTCCCGGTTCCGGTAGACATGGGCGAAGCAGGCGATGCGGGTCTCGCCGGCCGCCAGGAGCTTCTTGCAGGCGAATTCCGGAGAGGTGTGCAGGTAAAGGGGCGCCCGCGAGCCGTCGAGGCCGACGGCCTCCGTGACGAAGGCGTGAAGATGCGCCTCGTTGCCCGGCGAGGTCTGGAGCGTGGCCGTGTCGACTTCCACGAAATCCCGTGAGGCGAAGAACGCCCGGACGCCGGCCTGGATCCGGTTCCTGCTCAGAAGGAAGGGCCGGCGGTCCGCATGGACGTGGGGCGTCCACCAGGGAGAGGGGGAAGGTACGGGTCGATCCATTCCAGAGGGCTCATCAAGGTCGGACTGGCGATTTTCGCGAAGATAGGCTACTGCGGCTCGGAAAACCGGTTTCGGTGCTCCTGAAGGCTCGGCGACCCGACCCTCATGACGCGCCCCTATCTGTCACAAGGAAAGCTTCCCGTGAAGGTCATCGCCTCAACGCTCCGCAAAGGCAACGTCGTCGACATCGACGGCCGACTCTATGTGGTTCTCACCGCTCAGAATATCCACCCCGGCAAGGGAACGCCGGTCACCCAGCTCGACATGCGCCGCATCTCCGACGGCGTGAAGGTGTCCGAGCGCTACCGCACCACCGAGCAGGTCGAGCGGGCCTTCGTGGAGGACCGCGAGCACACCTTCCTCTACGAGGACGGCGAGGGGTTCCATTTCATGAACCCGGAGACCTACGACCAGGTGACCGTGCCCGAGGACATCATCGGCGACCAGAAGGCCTATCTCCAGGAAGGCATGGCCGTGATGCTCTCGACCCATAACGGTGTTGCCATCGCCATCGAGCTGCCGGCCCGCGTCACCCTCGAGATCACCGACACGGAGCCGGTGGTCAAGGGTCAGACCGCGTCGTCGTCCTACAAGCCCGCCATGCTGTCCAACGGCGTGCGCACCCTGGTGCCGCCCCACATCACGGCCGGCACCCGCGTCGTGATCATGACGGAAGACGGTTCCTACGTGGAGCGTGCGAAGGACTGATCCTTCGCTCCTGGCCTCGTGGCCGGCATCCGCCGGCCGAGGAGGCAGGCGGACCAATCAGGTCTTGAAGGGCAGGACGTTTGGGTGAACCCTCACCGGACATCCTGCCCTTTTCTCTTTTGTCGGAATCGGATGGCCTCATGACCCGCGGTCTCGCGAACCCCATCAACCCTCTCGTCGCCGATGTCGGCTCTCCGCCGATTCCCGAGGCTCAGGCCTGGACGAAGCGCTATGACGGCTCCCTGGGTCCGCTGATCAACCTGTCGCAGGCCGTCCCGGGCAATCCGCCCCATGCCGAGCTGCTCGCCCGGATGGGGGCTGCCGCGGGCTCTGCGGCCGGCTCGCAATATGGGCCGATCAATGGGGACGCGGATCTGCGACAGGCCTACGCGGCGGATCTTTCCCGCTTGTACGAGGGCCGGATCGGGCCCCAGGACACGGCGGTGACCGCCGGCTGCAACATGGCGTTCTTCGCCGCCATGATGCTGCTCGCCCGCCAGGGCGACGCGGTGCTCCTGCCGACGCCCTGGTACTTCAACCACCAGATGACGCTCGACATGCTCGGCATCGAGCCGCGCCCGCTGCCGTGCCGGGCGGAGAACGGGTTCGTGCCCCGGGTGGAGGATGCGGAGCCCCTGCTCGACGGGACGGTTCGGGCCATCGTTCTCGTCACGCCCAACAATCCCACCGGCGCCGTTTATCCCGCGCATGTGATCGAAGGCTTCGCACAGCTCTGCGCCAGACGCGGCATTTATCTCGTGATCGACGAGACTTATCGGGACTTCCTGCCGCAGGGCATGAACCGCGCGCACGGTCTGTTCATTGGCGAGGAATGGCGCAACACGGTGATCCAGCTCTATTCCTTCTCGAAATCCTACGCGATCCCGGGTCATCGCACGGGAGCCATCACGGCCGATGCCCCGCTCATCGACCAGATCGCCAAGATACTCGACTGCATCCAGATCTGCGCGCCCCGGACGGCCCAGGCTGGGCTGCCCTGGGCCATCGACGCCCTGCGCGACTGGCGCGAGGACAACCGGGCCGAGATCAACCGGCGTGCACAGGTTTTTCAGGAGGCGCTCGCGCCGCTGCCGGAATGGAAAATCGAGTCGGTCGGGGCCTATTTCGCGTATCTGCGTCACCCGTTCCCGCAGGCCAAGGCCCAGCAGGTTGCGGAGAAGCTTGCGACGGAGCGAGGGGTCCTGTGCCTGCCGGGGAGCTATTTCGGGCCCGGTCAGGAAGGACATCTGCGCGTTGCCATCGCCAATGTCGGAGCCGATGTCCTGAAGGGACTCACGGATCGGTTCAAGGAGTTCCGGCTCTGACCGTCCCGGAAGGGGTAGGGTACAATCTGCGGCGGCTGCCCTTGGCAGGAGCGCACGGCGATGGTTACTCTCTTGATCGAATACGGCGTCCGATCGGGACGCCCGGGGATTCGTTTTGACCGTCAAAGTGGACGCGACAGCAGAACCAGGAGACCGACATGCGGACCCGCTGAACGGGTCCGCAAACGGCGCCTCCTTGGTCGCGGAGCGTCCCGCGCCGGCCCGGACCGGTACGCGCCGGCGGTCTTCGAAAAGCTACGCCGCGCTCGATCTCGGCACGAACAATTGCCGCCTTCTCATTGCGGAACCGGCCCATTTCGGCTTTCGCGTCGTCGACGCGTTCTCGCGCATCGTCCGGCTCGGCGAAGGCCTCGGCCTCGGCAACCGCCTCAGTGACGACGCCATCGCCCGTACGCTCGACGCCCTGCGCGTGTGCCGCGAGAAGATGGCCGCGAAGGACGTCACGCGGGCGCGCCTCGTCGCCACGGAGGCGTGCCGTCTCGCCGAGAACGGCCCGTCCTTCATCGAGCGCGTGCGCGACGAACTCGACCTCGATCTCGAGATCGTCGACCGCAAGACCGAAGCGTATCTGGCCGTGACCGGATGCGCGTCCCTGGTCGATCCCAAGGCGCATTCCGTCATCGTGTTCGACATCGGTGGCGGATCGACGGAAATCGCCTGGCTCGACGGTCAGGCGCCGCATGCCTTCGCGGATCCCTGCAAGCGGATCCGCGCCTGGGATTCGCTTCCCGTGGGCGTCGTGACCCTGGCCGAGCGCTGGGGCGGCATCGATGTGACGCCGGAAACCTTCGAGGGCATGGTCGAAGAGGTGTCCGATCTTCTGCTCGATTTCGCCCTGGTGGCGGCGCAGGCGGGACGGGCCCGGCATTTCCACCTCCTCGGGACCTCGGGAACCGTCACCACGGTCGGCGGCATTCATCTGGGACTCGCGCGCTACGACCGGCGCCGCGTCGACGGAATGTGGATGCGCAACGGCGAGATCTCGACAGTGATGCAGCGTCTGCTGCATTCGGACTTCACGCAGCGGGCCGAGAATCCCTGCATCGGCAGGGAGCGCGCCGATCTGGTTCTCGCGGGCTGCGCCATCTTGGAAGCGATCCGGCGGGCATTCCCGTCGGAGCGCCTGCGCATTGCGGATCGCGGATTGCGCGAAGGAATTCTGATGAAGATGATGCGAGAGGATTTCGTGTGGCGAGGGGGGCAGCGGTGAGCGCCAAAGCGGGATCCGGGACCCGCAATCTCAAGCAGCGCGTGAAGACCGCCCACAAGCGGACGCTTTCCTCGCAGAAGTGGCTCGAACGCCAGCTCAACGACCCTTACGTCGCGCGCGCGAAGCGCGAGGGCTATCGATCGCGCGCGGCCTTCAAGCTCCTGGAGATCGACGAGAAGTACCATCTCCTCAAGCCCGGCCAGCGCATCGTGGACCTCGGCGCCGCGCCCGGCGGCTGGTCGCAGATCGCCGCCACGAAGGTCGGCCCGAAGGGAAAGGTGGTCGGCATCGATCTTCTGCCGATCGACCCCATGCCGGGCGTCGAGTTCATCCAGCTCGACTTCCTGGACGAGAGCGCTCCCGGCCGGCTGATCGAGATGCTCGGCGGTCCGGCGGACATCGTCATGTCGGACATGGCGGCCAATACCACCGGCCACAAGAAGACCGATCACCTGCGCATCATCGGCCTCGCGGAAGCGGCGATCTATTTCGCCCGCGAGATCCTGGCGCCGGGCGGCGCCTTCGTGGCCAAGGTGTTCCAGGGGGGCACCGAGAACCAGCTGCTGGCCGATCTCAAGCGGGATTTCGCGGTCGTGCGCCACGTGAAGCCGGCGGCGAGCCGTGCCGACTCGGCGGAACTCTACGTGATGGCGACCGGTTTCCGGGGGCGGGCCGACGGGACGCCCGCCGCCTGACGGGTCTTGCCCGGGGCCTGATTTCGCAAAGGACACGACCATGGCAGCGCACCAGATCGGCATTATCGGCCTCGGCAAGATCGCACAGGATCAGCATCTGCCGGTCATCAAGGCCAACCCGGACTTCGAGCTCCTGGCCGTCGCGAGCCAGCGCGGGCTGCAGCCGGACGAGGCGAAGTACAGCTTCCAGGATTACCGGGACCTCCTGAAGATCCCCGAAGTGGAGGCGGTGGCGATCTGCACGCCGCCGCAGGTCCGCCACCAGATTGCCCGCGAGGCGCTCCTGGCGGGCAAGAGCGTGCTGCTCGAAAAGCCGCCGGCCGCCACCTTGAGCGAGCTCGAGGACCTGAAGGAGCTCGCCGCCAAGGTGGGGAAGGTCGTGTTCACCACCTGGCATGCCCAGTACAACAAGGCCGTCGAGGAGGCCAAGAAGGCCCTCGCCGGATGGACGATCAAGCGCCTTCTCGTGACCTGGAAGGAGGACGTGCGCCACTGGCATCCGGGCCAGCAATGGATCTGGCAGCCGGGGGGCTTCGGCGTGTTCGATCCCGGCATCAACGCGCTCTCCATCGTCACCCGCATCATGCCCGAGCCGGTCTTCATCAAGGCTTCGGATCTCGAATTCCCGGCCAACCGCGACGCGCCGATCGCCGCCCATCTGACGTTCTCCATGAGCCACGGACAGGGGGACCTGCAGGCCGTGTTCGACTGGCGCCAGACCGGACCGCAGACCTGGGACATCGAGGTCGAGACGGAAGCGGGCCTGAGCCTCAAGCTCTCCCATGGCGGCAGCTGCCTGGAGATCGGCGGCCGGCAGGTGGTGCAGGAGGAGCCGGCGGAATATCAGGGGATCTACCGACGCTTCGACGAGTTGCTGAACGCCCGCCAGTCCGAGGTGGACGACGCGCCTTTCCGCCTCGTGGGCGATGCCTTCATGATCGGCAGGCGGGTTCAGGTCGAGGCCTTCGAGGACTGATCGGGCGACCCGTCTGTCATCACGGGCCCTGTGCCAGTGGTCCCGGTCGATCGAGGCGCCGCGTTCTTCAGGATCGGGATGGCCGGGACAAGCCCGGCCATGACGGGAAGGGGAACGCTTACGCCAGGCTCTTCTTCAGGAAACCGATCGTCCGGCTCCAGGCCAGGTCGGCGGCTTCCTTGTTGTAGCGGGCGGCCCCGGTATCGTTGTTGAAGGCGTGGTTGGCCCCCTCGTAGACGTAGATCTCGTAGGTCTTGCCCGCCTGCTTCAGAGCCGCCTCGTAGGCCGGAATGCCGGCATTGATGCGCTCGTCCAGTCCGCCGTAATGCAGCATCATGGCGGCGTTGATCCTCGGCACGTCCTCGGCCTTGGGCTGTCCGCCGTAATACGCCACGCCTGCATTGAGGTCCGGCTCGTTGACCGCCAGGTTGTTCACCGCGCCGCCGCCCCAGCAGAAGCCGATGGCTCCGACCTTGCCGTTGCTGTCCGGGCGGCCTTTCAGATAGGCCACGGCCGCCTTGCCGAAGGCGATCACGTCCGGCTGCTTCAACTGGCCGATCATCTCGCGGCCTTTGTCCTCGTCGGCCGGGGTCCCGCCCATGGGCGAGAGACAGTCGAGGCCGAGCGCCACGAAGCCCTGGGTGGCGACCCGGCGGGTCACGTCCTTGATGTGCGGGTTGAGCCCGCGGTTCTCATGAATGACGATCACGGTCGGCAGCTTGCCGGTGGCGTCCTTCGGCCTGACGAGATAGCCCTTCAGCCCCGGGACGCCCGGGATGTCCACGGTTTCCGTCGTGATCCGCGGGTCGCTCTCATCGACGGTCTGAGCCTGCGCGTAGTTGCTCTGCAGGACCGACAGGAGGGTCGTCGCGGCGGCGGTACTGCCGGCCAGGGCGGCGAGCTTGTCGAGGAAGTTGCGGCGGCTCATGCCGCCATGGGTGAAGTCGTCGTAGAGATCGATGATGCGTTGATCCATGCGGGCCTCCCGAAGGGCCGGATTGGTCCGGCGCCTTTATTCCCAACCGGAAGGTAGCGCGGCCTAGCGTCCCGACATACCGTCTCCGAGACCCGTGGAGGCAGGTTTCTCCTTCACAATCTTGTGTCCCGACATCTCGGCGCCGGCGGTCGGCGACAGGCCGATGAAGACGAAGCCGGCGAGAGCCGACACGGTCGCGACGGCCCAGAACGCCGGGCCGAAATCCGCCGCCGTGATCGTGGCGTCGCCGTCGAGGCTGGCCGCCGTCTCCAGCACGAAGGCCCCGAAGGCGACGCCGATGCTCAGCGAAACCTGCTGGAGGGCGCTCGACAGGCTCGTGGCGTAGCTCATCTCCCGGTTGGAGATTTCCGCATACCCGATGGCGTTGAGGCTGGTGAACTGGAGCGAGCGGAAGCAGCCGCCGACCAGCAGGATGATCATGATCAGCCAGTGAGGCGTCTCCGGGGTGAAGAAGCCGTTGGCGGCGACGAAGGCCGCCCCGATGAACGCGTTGACGATCAGGAGCCGGCGAAACCCCGTCCGCTCCAGGATGCGTTTCGCCATGGTCTTCATGAACAGGGCGCCGACCGCCGCGATGAAGGTGAGCGATCCGGACGCGAGCGGGCTGAGACCGAAGCCCACCTGGAGCATCAGCGGCAGCAGGAACGGGATCGCCCCGATGCCGACCCGGAACAGGAAGCCGCCGACCACGCTGATGCGGAAAGTCGGGATTTTCAGGAGCCTGAGTTGCAGGACCGGGTAGGGGGTCCGCCGGGCATGGAAGACGTAGAGGACGAGGCAGATCGCGCCGATCACCACGCAGCCGGTCGAGATCCCGGCCGGAATGAGATGCCGGCCGCCCGAGGCGAAGCCGAGCATGAGCAGGGCGAACCCGAAGCCGGAGAGCAGGAACCCGATCACGTCGAGGGGCGGCGTGTCCTCCTCCCTGATGTTCGGCACGTAGATCGTCGCCAGGACGATGCCGAGGATCCCGATGGGGATGTTGATGAAGAAGATCCACCGCCAGTGGAAATAGGTGGTGATGAAGCCACCGAGCGGCGGGCCCACGATGGGGCCGACCAGGGCCGGGATCGTCAGGGTCGCGAGGGCCTGAACCACCTCGCTGCGGGCGACGCTGCGCAGCAGAACGAGGCGGCCCACGGGAACCATCATGGCGCCGCCGGCCCCCTGGATGAACCGGGCGATGACGAACCATTCCAGGGAATTGGCGCCCGCGCAGGCGAGCGATCCCGCCATGAAGACCCCGATGGCCGCGGTGAAGATCGTCCGGGCCCCGTACTTGTCGGCCATCCAGCCGGAGATCGGGATGAAGATCGCAAGGCTCACCAGATAGGAGGTCAGGGCAAGCTTGAGGGCGATCGGATCCGTCCCGAGGCTCTGCG
Source organism: Microvirga yunnanensis (assembly GCF_025460875.1). Taxonomy (NCBI): domain Bacteria; kingdom Pseudomonadati; phylum Pseudomonadota; class Alphaproteobacteria; order Hyphomicrobiales; family Methylobacteriaceae; genus Microvirga; species Microvirga yunnanensis. Next base: position 38,684 of record NZ_JAMXFI010000007.1, on the reverse strand, counting down.
CGATCATCGGCAGCGACGTGGAGATGACGGTCGAATCCGTGTTCTCCATGAACAGGGCAGTCGCGATGATCAGCGGGAGAAGGCGGGATTCACGCATGACTCGCAGGACCTAGCGCATCGTGCGGAAAAGTGGATCCGATTTTTCCGCGGAAACGATGCGCTGCTTAAAAAATGAGCATCGAATCGATCCCGAAAGTGGTCGCCACTTTCGGGTCGGATGCTCTAGCGCCCGGCAACCCCGTTGCAAAGAGCGAAATCGCGCAGAGCAGGTCTACGGGGGAAGCGCCTCTTCGACCCTTTGCGAATTGACAAGCCCGTGCTACGGACCCGTGCCAACTCGCCAAAGCGTTATTCTCTCATATCCGAACCCTTGAAGGAGTTGGTCATGGCCTCTGCATTCGCCGATAAGTTCATCGAAGGACTGACCTTCGATGACGTGCTCCTCCGGCCCGGCCGCTCCGAAGTCCTGCCCGGCGACGTGGATGTGGCGACCCGTCTGACCCGGACCATCCGCCTGAACATGCCGATCATCGCGTCCGCCATGGACACGGTCACGGAAGCCCGCATGGCCATCGCCATGGCCCAGAACGGCGGCCTCGGCGTGATCCACCGCAACCTGGAGCCGGACGCGCAGGCCGAGCAGGTCCGCCTGGTCAAGCGCTACGAGTCGGGCATGGTGATGAACCCGATCACGATCCATCCGGACGAGACCCTGGCCGATGCCCTCGCGATGATGAAGCATCACGGCATTTCCGGCATTCCGGTGGTCGAGCGCGGACCGGGCGGGACCAAGGGCAAGCTCGTCGGCATCCTGACCAACCGGGACGTGCGCTTCGCCAACAATCCCGGCCAGCCGGTCTCCGAGCTGATGACCAAGGACCGCCTGATCACCGTCCGCGAGGGCGTGAGCCAGGACGAGGCCCGTCGCCTTCTGCATCAGTTCCGCATCGAGAAGCTCCTGGTCGTCGACGACCATTACCGGTGCATCGGCCTGATCACCGTGAAGGACATCGAGAAGCAGGTCGCCTATCCCAACGCGGCCAAGGACGCCCAGGGCCGTCTCCTCGTGGCCGCCGCCACCACGACCGGCGAGCAGGGCTTCGAGCGCGCCGAGCGCCTCATCGATGCGGGCTGCGACGTGGTCGTGGTCGACACCGCCCATGGCCATTCCGTCAAGGTCCTGGAGAGCGTCACCCGCGTGAAGAAACTCTCCAATGCCGTCCAGGTCGTGGCCGGCAACGTCGCGACGCGGGAGGGAGCCCAGGCCCTGATCGACGCCGGCGCCGACGCGATCAAGGTCGGCATCGGGCCCGGCTCCATCTGCACCACCCGGATCGTGGCGGGCGTCGGCGTGCCCCAGCTCACCGCCATCATGGAGGCGGTCGAGGCGGCGTCCCAGGCGGATGTTCCGGTGATCGCCGACGGCGGCATCAAGTTCTCGGGCGATCTCGCCAAGGCGCTCGCAGCCGGCGCCTCCTGCGCCATGGTGGGATCGCTCCTCGCCGGCACGGACGAGACCCCGGGCGAGGTTTTTCTCTACCAGGGCCGGTCGTACAAGTCCTACCGCGGCATGGGATCGGTCGGGGCCATGGCCCGCGGCTCGGCGGACCGCTACTTCCAGGCCGAGGTCCGCGACACCCTCAAGCTCGTTCCCGAGGGCATCGAGGGGCAGGTGGCCTACAAGGGCCCGGTCTCCGCGGTGCTGCACCAGCTCACCGGAGGCCTGCGCGCCTCCATGGGCTATGTGGGCGCCGCGACCCTGCCGGAATTCCAGGAAAAGGCCCGGTTCATCCGCATCACCAGCGCGGGCCTGCGCGAGAGCCACGTTCACGACGTGACGATCACGCGGGAAAGCCCTAATTACCCGACTCGCAGCTAAGCTTCAGTCGAGTGAGCGCCCATGAGCATCAGTGCCGTCATCCTGCCCGCCCTCGTCCAGGTCGGGCTCACCTTCCTGCTTCTCCTGTGGCTCGGCCGGTCCCGGGTCGGGCGGCTTCGCGCTGGAGACGTGAAAGCGAAGGACGTTGCGCTGGGCGAGCGCAACTGGCCGAGCCATATCCTTCAGATCCAGAACTCGTACCACAATCAGTTCGAGCTTCCGGTTCTGTTCTATGTGCTGGTGGTGCTGGCGCTCATCACCCGCAAGGCGGACATGCTGTTCGTGGTCATGTCCTGGATGTTCGTGACGAGCCGTCTGGTTCACGCGGCCATCCACACGACCTCGAACAAGCTGTCCCAGCGCTTCATGGCCTTCGTGGTCGGCGTGCTGATCCTCGCCGCCATGTGGGTCATCTTCGGCATCCGCATCTTCGCGGCGGAAGCGGGCGTCTGAACAAGCGGACGGGATGGGCCTTGCGCCCATCCCGCTGATCGCATCAGTACTTGCGGCCGCTCTCGAGCTGGGTCTTGGCGTCGGTCTGCTTCATGGGAGGCGGGGTCAGGTCGGCGGCCGGGGCCGTGGCGCAGGCCGCGATGGTCAGGGTGAGGCCGACGGCCATCAGGCCGCGGGTCAGTCGGGTCAACATCGAGAGTGGCTCCAAAGAGGAAACGTGCGGAATGCACGCGGCCTCACCATGTTCTCTCGATGAAGACGAAAAATAGGTAACAATGTGTCGTTTCCACGGCCAAGCTTGAGTGTGCCCTTTCGATGACGCCAGCCGCCCGCATCTCCGCCGCCATCGAGGTTCTGACCGACATCGACGCCCGGCGCCGCCCGGCCACCGATGCCCTCAAGGATTGGGGCCTCTCCCATCGTTTCGCCGGCTCCAAGGACCGGGCCGCCATCGCGAGCCTCGTCTACGATGCCTTGCGCCGAAAGGCCTCCGCGGCCTGGATCATGGGAGAAGCCACGCCCCGGGCCATCGTCCTCGGCATGTTGAGGCTTCAACGCGGCCTCGATGCCGCGGCCGTCGCGGCCCTGTGTTCCGGCGAGCGGTTCGCCCCCGAGCCCCTGACCGCCGACGAGCGCGCCAGGCTTGAAAGCGCCGACCTCGGCGGCGCGCCGGCTCCTGTGGCGGGCGACTTCCCGGACTGGATCGAGCCCTCGCTCCGGCGTCTCTTCGGCGATGATCTCGTGCCCGAGATGCGGGCGCTCACCGCCCGGGCCCCGCTCGATCTGCGGGTGAACACCTTGAAGGTGCCCTCGCGGGAGGAGGCGCACGACGCCCTGCCGCATCTCGGCGCCGTCGAGACCCCGCTCTCGCCCTTGGGTCTTCGCATCGCACCGGGCGAGGACGGGCGCGGGCCGGCCGTCCAGTCCGAACCCGAATTCCTCAAGGGGTGGATCGAGATCCAGGACGAGGGCTCGCAGCTCGTGGCGCTTCTCGCCGGGGTCAAGCCCGGCGAGCAGGTGGTCGATCTCTGCGCCGGCGGCGGCGGCAAGACCCTGGCGCTTGCGGCCATGATGGAGAACCACGGTCAGATCTACGCCACCGACAACGATGCCCGCCGCCTCGCGCCGATCCACGACCGGCTCGCCCGCGCGGGCGTCCGCAACGTCCAGGTCCGCACCCCGCGGGCGAAGGCCGATGCGGTGACCGATCTCGACGGGAAGATCGACTGCGTGCTGGTGGACGCGCCCTGCACGGGGGTCGGCACCTGGCGGCGCAACCCGGACGCCAAATGGCGCCTGCGCCCCGGAAGTCTCGACGTGCGGCGCAAGGAGCAGGAGGCGGTCCTCGACCGGGCGGCCCGGCTCGTGCGACCGGGGGGACGTATCGTGTACATCACATGCTCGATCCTGCCGGAGGAGAACGACGATGCCCTGGCGGCGTTCATGGAGCGCCACGACGGGTTCACGCCTCTGCCGCCGGCGGCGGTCCTGGACGCGGCGCGGCTCGGCCCCCTCGAGAAGGCCGTGCGCCCGACCGCCCACGGGCTCCAGCTGACGCCGCTCAGGACCGGGACGGACGGCTTTTATGCCGCGATCCTGGTGCGAAACCCATGAAAAGCCTCATATTTCGATTGTCGCCCCGACCCGGAAACCCGTAAGAACCCGCCATGACCCAGACCCACGACAAAATCCTCATCGTCGATTTCGGCTCCCAGGTGACCCAGCTCATCGCACGGCGCGTGCGTGAGGACGGGGTCTATTCGGAGGTGGTGCCGTTCCAGAAGGCCGCCGAGGCGATCCGGACCATGAAGCCGAAGGGCGTGATCCTCTCGGGCGGACCGGAATCGGTCACGGCGGACATGTCGCCCCGGGCCCCTCAGGAGCTGTTCGACACCGACCTCCCGGTCTTCGGCATCTGCTACGGCCAGCAGACCATGGCGGCGCAGCTCGGCGGCGAGGTCGAGAGCGGGCACCATTCGGAGTTCGGCCGCGCCGAGGTCGAGGTGCTCACCGAGAGCCCGCTGTTCCAGGGCGTGTGGCAGGTCGGCAAGAAATATCCGGTCTGGATGAGCCACGGCGATCGGGTCACCAGGCTTCCCGAAGGATTCGAGGTCCTTGCCGCCTCCGAGAACGCCCCCTTCGCGGTCGTGGCCGACGAAGAGCACAAGTTTTACGGCGTGCAGTTCCATCCCGAGGTGGTGCACACGCCCCAGGGCGCGCAGCTCATCCGCAACTTCGTGCGCGACATCGCGGGCTGCAAGGGCGACTGGACCATGAAGGCCTTCCGCGAGGAGGCCATCGAGCGCATCCGCGCCCAGGTCGGCACCGGCCGGGTGATCTGCGGCCTGTCCGGCGGCGTCGATTCCGCCGTCGCGGCGGTCCTGATCCACGAGGCGATCGGCGACCAGCTCACCTGCGTGTTCGTCGATCACGGCCTGCTGCGCGCGTCGGAAGCCGAGCAGGTGGTGACGCTCTTCCGCGACCACTACAACATCCCGCTCGTTCACGTGCAGGCGCAGGATCTCTTCATCGGGGCCCTGGAAGGCGTGTCGGACCCGGAGGTCAAGCGCAAGACCATCGGTCGGCTCTTCATCGACGTGTTCGACGAGGAGGCCAAGAAGATCGGCGGGGCGGATTTCCTGGCCCAGGGCACCCTGTACCCGGACGTCATCGAAAGCGTTTCCTTCACCGGCGGCCCTTCGGTCACCATCAAGAGCCACCACAATGTGGGCGGCCTGCCCGAGCGGATGAAGATGAAGCTCGTGGAGCCCCTGCGCGAGCTGTTCAAGGACGAGGTGCGCGTGCTCGGCCGCGAGCTCGGCCTGCCCGACGCCTTCGTGGGCCGCCACCCGTTCCCGGGCCCGGGCCTCGCCATCCGGGTTCCCGGCGAGATCACCCGCGAGAAGCTCGACATCCTGCGCAAGGCCGATGCGATCTATCTCGAGGAGATCCGCAACGCCGGCCTCTACGATCAGATCTGGCAGGCCTTCGCGGTGCTGCTGCCGGTGAAGACCGTGGGCGTCATGGGCGATGCGCGCACCTACGATCACGTCTGCGCGCTGCGCGCCGTCACGTCCATCGACGGCATGACGGCGGATTTCTACCCCTTCGACATGGGCTTCCTCGGCCGGGTCGCGACCCGGATCATCAACGAGGTCAAGGGCATCAACCGTGTCACCTACGACATCACCTCCAAGCCGCCCGGCACCATCGAGTGGGAGTGAGGTGACGTCTCCTACTCGGCGCTCCCGGCACAATAGTAGGTCAGCCGAGCGGCGAACAGGCGTCCCAATCCTGTTCGCCCAAGAGCCTGTTAGCCCAAGAGCCGGATCGCGAGCACGAGCGATCGTCCCGAGCGTGACGTTTTGGGCGAATTCCTTTATCGTCGGACAGAACACGCGGAGGGACCGGGGACCATGGCCAAAGCCTATTGGGTCGCAACCTATCGTTCGGTCAGCAATCCCGAGGCCTTGGCGGCCTATGCCGCCCTCAGCGTCGCGGCCGGCGGCCGTATTCTGGCGCGGGGAATGCCCGCTCACCTCTACGAGGGAGGGCTTCAGCAGCGCACGGTCGTGATCGAGTTCGACTCGGTCGAGCAGGCCCGAGCGGCTCATGACAGCCCGGCCTATCAGGAGGCTTTGGCTGCCCTGGGCGGCGGAGCGGAACGCGACATCCGCATCGTCGAAGGCGTTTGACGGGTCCGCTAGCGCATCGTGCGGACCCAGAGGGCCGCGTCAGCGACCCGAAGGGCCGAACGATGCGCCGCTTCAGGAATTGAGCATCGGATCCGATCCCAAAAGTGGGTCCACTTTTCCCGTCCGATGCTCTAGCCCGACGAGTTGGGCTTTTCACGGGGCGCCGTCAGCCTCGAAAGCCCTTCAAGGCGGCTCCATCGCTGTCGATGAAACCGCTCGGCAGGATGTGTTGGAGGATCCGGCGTCCTCGACGATGAATGGATTGGAGTGGACGATGGCGATGACCCTCTACGGCATCAGGAACTGCGACACGGTGAAGAAGGCGCGCGCCTGGCTCGATGGCGAGGGCGTGCCCTTCGCGTTCCACGACTACAAGTCGGAAGGGATCACCCGGGCGCGGCTCGAATCCTGGGTGTCGCAGGTCGGCTGGGAGACGCTTCTCAACCGTGCCGGCACCACCTTCCGCAACCTCCCGGAGGCCGACAAGGTGGGTCTCGATCAGGCCAGGGCCATCGCGCTCATGCTCGATCAGCCCGCGATGATCAAGCGCCCGGTGCTCGACCGCGGCGGGCGCATCCTGGTCGGCTTCAAGCCGGAGCTGTATGCGGAAGAAGTTCAGTAACCTGGAATATGACGGGGATCGCCATGGCCCGAGGGCTGAAGACGACATTGGCGGCCGTTTCGCTCCTGCTGACGGGCTGGGCCGGGCCCTCCCGTGCCGAGGGCGCCGGATGCTTCCACTTCGGCTACGAGCTCCAGGACCTCGAGGCGAACCGGGACATCTACCTCGGGCGCATCAACACTCTCGCGCCACGGGTGAATTTCGTGAAGCGCGACGTCTTCGGGAAGGGCTGCCCCAACAGCAGCGCCGCCTGCAAGGATAAGGCTTATCTTGTTCCCGGCGACGAGGTGGTGATCTCGGGCGGCGACGGAGATTTCCTGTGCGCCAGCTATCCCGGCCGGAAAGGTGTCGTGACGGACGGCTGGTTGCCGCGTGGTGCGGTGTCCGCCGTGCCCGAGGAGCCCGTGGCGGCGCCCCACGGCTGGATCGGAACATGGGACAGCGGTCCGGAGCAGACGATCCGGATCGAGACCGGCGCGCAAGGGACGCTGAGGATCAAGGGCGACGCCACCTGGGGCGCGTCCGATCCCGGCCGCGTCGCGCGCGGCGCCGTGAACATCGGTGAACTCGACGGCGAAGCGCCGGTGCGCGGCGCGATGCTCTCCTTCGGCATGGGAGAGGACGGACCGCTGCCGTACGACGAAGCCGACGAGGCCGATTGCCGGGTCCAGCTGCGTCGTCTCGGCGCCTACCTGCTCGTCAGGGACAACGCCATGTGCGGCGGCCACAACGTGACCTTCACCGGGATCTACCGGCGCCGGTAACGAGTCCGCGCCGGCAGGTCCCGTCGACGCTCACCCCCGGAAGAACAGGAGCGTCAGGAGCAGGAAGGTCGGGATCAGGATGGCGCCCGACCAGAGCAGATAGCCGAAGAAGCTCGGCATCTTCACGCCGCCTTCGCGGGCAATCGCATAGACCATGAAGTTGGGCGCGTTGCCGATATAGGAATTCGCCCCCATGAACACGGCGCCGGCCGAGATGGCTGTGAGCGTCAGCGCCCCGGTGGTCATCAGCTGCTGCGGATCGCCGCCGGCCAGCTCGAAGAACACCAGATAGGTCGGGGCGTTGTCGAGGAACGAGGACAGCCCGCCCGACAGCCAGAAATAGGCCGCGTTGTTGGCGCTGCCGTCCGGGTTGGTCACGAGCGCGACCAGCGGCGCGAAAGCCCCGTGCGCTCCGGCCTTGAGCATGGCGAGCACCGGGATGATCGCGATGAAGATGCCGGCAAACAGCTTCGCCACCTCCTGGATCGGTCCCCAGGAGAAGCCGTTCTCGATCCGGTTCGCCTTCGAGGTCGTCTTCAGGGAGATCACCGTCACGACGATCATGATCAGATCGCGCAGGGCGTTGGCGAATTCGATCTCCACGCCGAGCACGGTGACACGGCCGAGATCCGTGGTGGCGCTCATGAGGATCGCCGCGATGATGATGAAGATCAGGAGGAAGTTGATGCCGCCCGTGACCCGCACCGGGTTGTCGGGCGTCGGGTCGGGCCGGACGCGCCCTTCCTTCCGGTAGACCACGAGATCGATCACGAAGAACAGGGCGAGCAGCAGGAGGCTGGCGAACAGGGTCTCCGGCAGCAGGTGCCTGGTGGTCCAGAAGAAGTCGACGCCGCGCAGGAAGCCCAGGAAGAGCGGCGGGTCGCCGAGCGGCGTGAGCGAGCCGCCGATGTTCGACACCAGGAAGATGAAGAACACGATCACATGGACGTTGTGCCGCCGGTCGTCGTTGGCCCGCATGATCGGGCGGATCATCACCATGGAGGCGCCTGTCGTGCCGATGAAGCTCGCCAGCACGGTGCCGAGGCCGAGGAGCATCGTGTTGGTGCCGGGCGCCCCGTGGATGTTGCCGCGCACGAGAATGCCGCCCGCCACCGTGAACAGCGCCAGCAGCAGGAGGATGAAGGGGATGTATTCGAGCAGCGCCGTGTGGGCGAGGGCGTGGATTGCCGTGGTCGGCCCGAAGGCGACCGCCATGGGGACCAGGACCAGCAGGCCCCAGCCGGCTGCGATCTTGCCCTGGTGGTGCTCCCAGACATGGGGGGCGAGAAGCGGGAACAGCGCGATGGACAGAAGGATGCCGGCGAAAGGCAGGGCCCAGGCGAAGCCGAGGCTCGCCCCGTCGAACTCGGCCGCGAAGGCCGCCTGAGGCAGGAGGGTGAGCACGCCGGTCAGCGCCAGGCTCGTGATGCGAAGCATATCGTCGGTTCCCCCTCAGGTGCCGCTTGGACCGGCATGGTTTTTCTCGGTCGCGCCGTGGTTCTATGGGATGGGCGACCGGTCCGCAACGGTTCGCCCGTTAGAGCATCGGACGGAAAAGTGGATCCGGTTTTCCGTTCTGACCGATGCTCTCATTCAAGAAGAAAGCATCGGATGGATCCCAAAAGTGCAAGTCCACTTTTGGGTCCGATGCTTTAGCAAAAAGGCGGGCTCCGAAGCCCGCCTTTTCCTGTTTTGCCCGAGCGTCCGTTACTGGATCTTCGGAGGCTCGTCGAAGTTCAGGCCCGGGAGGCCGCCCGGTTCGCTTCCCGGAGCGCCCAGGCCCGGCACCAGGAGCTCGTCGAGCTTCTGCTGCACCGCCGCCGGATCCACTGCGGGACCGGCCGCCTTGTAGTGGGTGACGAGGCCCGGGAAGGCGATCACGATCGCCACCATGATCAGCTGGATGATCACGAAGGGAACGGCGCCCCAGTAGATCTGCCCCGTGGTCACGGGTTCCATCTTCTTGCCCGTCACGCGGTCGATATACGGCACCTTCGGGGCCACCGACCGCAGGAAGAAGAGCGCGAAGCCGAAGGGCGGGTGCATGAACGAGGTCTGCATGTTCACGGCCAGGATCACGCCGAACCAGATCAGGTCGATGCCGAGCTTGTCGGCCGCGGGCCCGAGGAGCGGGATGATGATGAAGGCGAGCTCGAAGTAGTCGAGGAAGAAGGCCAGGAAGAACACCAGCGCGTTCACGAAGATCAGGAAGCCGACCTGGCCGCCCGGAAGCGAGGTGAGCAGGTGCTCGACCCAGATGTGGCCGTTCACCCCGTAGAAGGTGAGCGAGAACACGCGTGCGCCGATCAGGATGAACAGCACGAAGGCGGAGAGCTTCGCGGTGGCTTCCGTCGCCTGGCGGACCAGGGTCCAGTTGAACCGGGCCGGGTTGTTGTCGAGCTTGCGCTTGATGGCCGCGAGGATCACCGAGCCCAGGGCTCCCATGGCGCCGCCTTCGGTCGGCGTCGCGAGGCCGATGAAGATGGTGCCCAGCACCAGGAAGATGAGCAGGAGCGGAGGCACCATGACGAAGGTGACCTGCTGGGCCATGTTCGACATGAGGCGAAGGCCCGTGAAGCGCTCGACGATTCCGACGATGAGCGCATAGATCACCCCGGCCAGGATCATCTCGAAAGTGAGGGCGAAGTTTTCGTGGCCCTGGCTGTGCAGATAGGCGTAGATGCCCGCCAGGACGGCCGCGAGGACGACCGAAATAACGACCCGCTTGGCGCCCAGCATCTTGTTCATGAGCGCGCAGATCAGGGCCACGACGGTGGCCACGCAGATCGTCAGGATGACGAAGTCGGCGCCGGCCTTCGTTCCGGTCTGCGACATCACATAGTAGCCGACGAGGCCCGAGAAGACGACCAGCACGCCCAGCTGCCACACGCCACGCGCCCCGTCGGGCTCGCGGTAGCCGATCGCCTCCGGGGGCAGGCCGGGGGCCGATTTCGGGTACACGATCGACATCAGCATGATGTAGCCGGCGTAGAGCGCGGTCAGGATCAGGCCGGGGAGGAACGCGCCTTCGTACATGTCTCCCACCGAGCGGCCGAGCTGGTCGGCCATGACGATGAGAACCAGCGAGGGCGGGATGATCTGGGCCAGGGTGCCCGAGGCCGCGATCACGCCGGAGGCCAGCCGGCGGTCATAGCCGTAGCGCAGCATGATCGGCAGGGAGATGAGGCCCATCGAGATCACGGAGGCGGCCACGACGCCCGTGGTGGCCGCCAGCAGCGCGCCCACGAAGATCACCGCATAGGCGAGGCCACCGCGCACGGGGCCGAAGAGCTGGCCGATCGTGTCGAGCAGGTCCTCCGCCATGCCGGACCGTTCCAGCACCAGTCCCATGAAGGTGAAGAACGGGATTGCCAGCAGCACCTCGTTCGACATGGTGCCGAAGATGCGGTCGGGCAGAGCCTGGAGGAGGGGCCAGGAGAGGGTGATCGTCTCGGGCGCGTAGGGAGCAAGCTCCACCGCGATGAAGAAGAACAGGAGGCCGTTCGCGGCCAGCGCGAAAGCCACCGGATAGCCGAGCAGGAGGAAGACGACGAGCGCCGCGAACATGATCGGCGCGAGGTTCTGGGCAATCAATGCAGCCATTGATGGAAACTCCGAAATCGTGAGGTCAGGCGCCGAAAGGATCAGCTCACGCCGTCGCCGGGGGGCGTACCGCCCTTGCCCGGCGTGTTGACGGTGCCGATCTCCTGGATGAGGCGCTCCGCCTCCGCCTCAGCGCTGTGAGCGCCGGCGCTGTCCTGCTCGTCCACGAGCTCGCCCTTCATGATGGCCACGCGCTTGATCAGCTCGCTCAGCCACTGGAAGAACATCGAGATGAAGCCGAGCAGGATCAGCCCCTTGGCCGGCCAGATCAGCAGGCCGCCCGCGTTCGACGAGACTTCGCCCGACCGGTACGAGTTGAGGAAGAACGGGACGCACAGCCAGAGCAGCAGGGCCACGAAGGGAAACAGGAAGAACAGGTGCCCGAAAACGTCGATCGTGTCCCGGCCGCGCTTGGAGAGCCTGCTCGAGACGATGTCGATGCGGATGTGCTCGTTCGCCTTCAGGGTCCAGGCCGCGCAGAGCATGAAGACCGCGCCGAACAGGTACCATTGCAGCTCGAGCCACGCATTCGAAGAAACACCGAAGATGCGCCGGATGAACGCGTTGATCGCGGAGACCAGGATGGCCGCCACGATGGCCCAGGCGGCGATCTTGCCGAGGCGCTCGTTGATCGAGTCGATGACACGGGATAGCCCAAGAAGTGCCGTCACCTGTCTCCCCCTTGAAAACTTGTTGAGATCTTGCGGCCTAGCTATCGGACTTGCGGCGGCCTCGCTAGTGCCGATTTAGTCTAAAGCAAGGTTTGAGCCGTCCGTAGCGGAGAAATTTTCAGGCTGCAAGCGGCCCCTTTGTTAAAAGTTTAGGCAGTCCAAGGGTTTGATGACGATAGGAAACTTGCGGGTCCGAGCCGGGGGTTTTTCGTCCCAGGGCGATCCTCCCGGTCCTGCGGGTTGGTTTTCCTCGACGGCAATGGCTATAAGTTCCTAGCAACCGGAGACCTCCCGTGACGCTTCTGATCCTTGGCCTCGTGATCTTTCTCGGCATGCACGCCTTCAGCATGGCGCGGGGCGCCCGGGCCGCCCTGATCGGCAGGTTCGGGGAGGGGCCCTACAAGGGTCTCTACTCCCTCGTGTCCCTGCTCGGGGTCGTGCTGATCGCGATCGGGTTCGGCCGGTACCGGGCGGGCGGGTACATCCCGGTCTGGGATCCCCCGGTCTGGACCCGCCATCTCGCCCTCCTGCTGGTCTGGGTCGCCTTCGTGTGCTTCGTGGCGGCCTATCTGCCGGGGCGCATCAAGCGCGGGCTGAAGCATCCGATGCTCACCGGCGTGAAGATCTGGGCCCTGGCGCACCTTCTCGCCAACGGGGACCTGGGGTCGATCCTGCTCTTCGGCTCCATCCTGGTCTGGGCGGTGCTGGCCCGCATCAGCGCGAAGCGCCGGGACGTGGCGGCCCAGCACGGGGGCACGGCGGCCCCGGCCGGATGGCGCAACGACGTGCTGGCGGTGGCGATCGGCACGGCGGTGTATCTGGCCTTCGTGTTCTGGCTCCATCCCTGGCTGATCGGCGTTCCCGTCCTGCCCATGCGGGCATGAAGCCTCTCGCCATGCGCGGTCGTCTATGTTAGGCGACCTCCTTCGATGCAGGAGGCGGCCGCCTGAGCCGCATGAGAGACACGATGGCCCCGAACGACGAGTTCATTCGCGAAGTCGATGAGGAATACCGCCGCGACCGGATCGCCCAGATCTGGAATCGCTACAACGGAATCATCATTGCCGTCGTGGTTCTGATCGTGGCGGGCGTCGGCGGGTGGCGCTTTTGGCAGCACACCCAGGAACAGCGCGCCCAGGAAGCGGCCGTGCGCTACGAGGAGGCCCTGCGCCTCTCTTCAGAGGACAAGGGACAGGAATCCCAGGCCGCCTTCGAGACCGTCGTGAAGGAGGACGGCGCGACCGGCTACGCAATGCTGGCCCGCTTCCGCCTGGCCGCCGAGCTGGGGCAGCAGAACGCCGAGAACGGCGCCTCCGCGTACGACGCGCTCGCCAACGACGGCTCCGTCCCGCCGCTGTGGAAGGACCTTGCGCGTCTGCGCGCCGCGTGGCTGCGCATCGACACCGCCGATCCGGCCCGCCTGCGCCAGGCCGTGGAGCCGCTGGCGGCTCCCTCCAACGCGTGGCGTCATTCGGCCAGGGAACTCTTGGGATTATCCGGCCTTAAGGCCGGTGATATGGATTATGCGGGTCGATGGTTCGACCAGATCGCCGCCGACCGCGAGACGCCCTCTTCCCTGAGGCAGCGCCTCGCAGTCTATACCGCGCTCGTGGCGGGCGGTCCGGTCCAGGCGACCCAGTGAGACCAGCAGGATAGGACAGGACATGACGGCGACCGTCGCCATTGTCGGGCGGCCGAATGTCGGCAAATCGACTCTCTTCAACCGGCTCGTCGGCAAGAAGCTGGCGCTCGTGGACGATCGGCCGGGCGTGACCCGGGACCGCCGCGAGGGCGAGGCCAGGCTCGGCGACCTGGAATTCCGCATCATCGACACGGCGGGTCTGGAAGAGGCCACCGAGGAATCGCTCCTCGGCCGCATGCGCGCGCAGACGGAAGCGGCCATCGCCGATGCGGACGTCATTCTCTTCGTGATCGATGCCCGCGCGGGCATTCTGCCGGCCGACCGGCCGTTCGCCGAAATGGTCCGCCGCTCGGGCAAGCCCGTGATCCTGATCGCCAACAAGGCGGAGGGCTCGGGCGGCATGGCGGGCGCCTACGAGGCGTTCGGACTGGGGCTCGGGGAGCCCGTTCCCCTGTCCGCCGAGCACGGGGAGGGCATGGCCGACCTGTTCGAGGCCCTGATGCCTCACTTCCCCGACCCCGACGACGTCGAGGAGGAGGACGATCCGAACAAGCCGCTCCAGGTCGCCATCGTGGGCCGGCCGAATGCCGGGAAGTCGACCCTCATCAACCGCATGGTGGGCGAGGAACGGCTGCTCACCGGCCCCGAGGCCGGCATCACCCGCGATTCGATCTCCCTCGACTGGGAGTGGCGGGGGCGTTCGATCAAGCTGTTCGACACGGCCGGCCTGAGGAAGCGCGCCCGGGTCGAAGACAAGCTCGAGAAGCTCTCCGTGGCCGACGCGCTGCGTGCGGTGCGCTTCGCCGAGGTGGTGGTCGTTCTGCTCGACGCCACGATTCCGTTCGAGAAGCAGGACCTCTCCATCGTCGATCTGGTGGAGCAGGAGGGCCGCGCCCTCGTGATCGGCCTCAACAAGTGGGATCTCGTCGCCGACCAGCAGGGGCTTCTGAAGGATTTGAAGGAGAAGGCCGCCCGCCTCCTGCCGCAGGTGCGCGGCGCCCCGGTGGTGCCGCTCTCGGGTCTCGCCGGCAGCGGCATCGATCCGCTCATGAAGGCGGTCTTCCAGGTCTACGAGACGTGGAACTCCCGGATCCCGACCGCGAAGCTCAACCAGTGGCTCTCCGAAGCGCTGGAAGCCAATCCGCCGCCGGCCGTGTCCGGCCGGCGCATCAAGATCCGCTACATGACCCAGGTGAAATCGCGCCCGCCGCATTTCGCCGTCTTCGGCAACCAGCTCGACGCCCTGCCGAAAAGCTACACCCGGTATCTCGTCAACGGCCTGCGCGAAGCCTTCAACCTTCCGGGGACACCGATCCGCGTCTCGCTGCGCATGGGTCAGAATCCGTTCGACAAAGAGCGGAAGTAGGCGAGATCAGTTCCAGGCCGCTTTGACCTGAGGCTGCGGCAACGCCACGACGTTCGCCGCGATCAGCGGCACGAACTCCTTGATGGGCGCCGGGCGGCCGAACAGGTAGCCCTGCGCCTCGGCACATCCCTCGAGCCCGAGGAACCTCAGCTCTTCCGTCGTTTCGACGCCCTCGGCGATCACGGGAAGACCCAGGCCGCGTCCGAGGCCGAGCACGGCGCGCACGATGGCGGCCGCCTGAGGGTTCGCATGGACGGCCTGGATGAAGGATCTGTCGATCTTGATCTTGTCGAACGGGAAAGCGCGCAGGTTCGACAGGGAGGAATAGCCCGTTCCGAAATCGTCCATGGCAATGTTGACGCCGAGCGCCTTCAGCCGCTGGAGCGAGTGGAGCGCCCGGCTGGGATCCCGCACCAGCGCCGTCTCGGTGATCTCGATCTCGAGGCGATGCGGCGGCAGATTCATCTCGCCCAAGGTCGCCTCGACGAGCTCGACGAAGCCGTCGCTGGTCAGCTGAAGGGCCGAGACGTTGACCGCGATGGTCAGGGGACGCATCCACGTGGCGGCCTCGCGGCAGGCTTCGCGCATCACCCATTCGCCGAGCTTGAGGATCAAGCCGCTCTCCTCAGCGATCGGGATGAAGACGGACGGCGGAACATTGCCGCGCGCAGGGTGGTTCCACCGCAGCAGAACCTCGAACCCGTTCACCTCGCCCGTTTCGACCTGCGCCTGCGGCTGGTAGACCACGCTCAGTTCGTTGTTCGCGATCGCGCCGCGCAGATCATGCTCGATGCTGCGACGCTCCCGGATCTGGACCCCCATGGCAGCCTCGAAGAAGCGATAGGTTCCCTTGCCCTCGGTCTTGGCGCGATACAGCGCCGCGTCCGCGCTGGAGAGAAGCTCGGTGCGGTCCTTGCCGTCCGACGGATAGAGGGCGACGCCGATGCTGACGGAGACGAGGCCCGCGGGAATGCCGTCCTGCTCCCATGCGAGGCTTTTCAGCAGGGTGTCGGCGAGCCGCCCCACCTGAGCCGGATCGGTCACGAGGGGAGCGATGATGGCGAATTCGTCGCCGCCCAGACGCGCGAGCATCTGCCCCTCGCCGAGGACCGAGGAGAAATGCTTGGCGATGTCCTGGAGCACGCGGTCGCCGGCGGCATGACCGTAGATGTCGTTGACCTCCTTGAAGCCGTCCAGGTCGAGACACAGGAGGGCGAGCTGTCGACGGGCCCTGC
The DNA here is from genome assembly GCF_025460875.1 of Microvirga yunnanensis. NCBI lineage: Bacteria > Pseudomonadati > Pseudomonadota > Alphaproteobacteria > Hyphomicrobiales > Methylobacteriaceae > Microvirga > Microvirga yunnanensis. Next base: position 22,754 of record NZ_JAMXFI010000007.1, on the reverse strand, counting down.
GATGGAAGCGGATTTCACGGTCGAGGCGGTGGTCGAAGCTGGCCCTGTTGCCGAGGCCGGTGAGGGGGTCGTGATGGGCGAGATAGCGGATCTGGGCCTCCGCATTCCGACGGTCGCGGAGGTCCCGGAACGCCACCACGTTGTGCGGCGCGCCATTGTAGCTGATCTGGCGCGCGATCAGTTCGACGGGCATCAGCGCACCATCCGCATCCCGCAATTCGGTTTCGATGGCGCGGCCCAGGGAGGCGAACAGGGTGTCGCGCTTGGCGGCGTCGGGAACCCATTCCGACAGGTCCCGGCCGGCGATCTGCTCGGCCGTCAGGCCCGTCAGCCGGGCGAAGCTCTGGTTGACCGTCACGATGACGTCGCCGGCACAGACCACGAGGCCTTCCACCGCGGCATCGGTCAGGTCCCGCATCCTCTCGATCTCCAGAGAGGCGCGCCGGCGATCCCGGATATCGAGGCTCAGCGCGACGACCGCGATGAGGAGAATGGCCAGGCTGACGAGCGCCACGCCGGCCGCCAGCCAACCCGAATGAATCGAAGTGGCGGACAGGGCAATGGACGGGTCGGGCGTGATGGCGACCGCTCCCATGGCGGTGAAGTGGTGGCTGCAGATCGCAAGCGTGAGCAGCAGCGCGCCCGACAGCTTCGTGCGCAGCGTCGCGCCGCCGAGCGCCACGGACAAGGCTGCCGCGCCGATCGCCGCTCCGAGCCCGATGGACGCCGCCACCAGCCCATGGTTCCACGCGATCGTGCCCGCGACCTCGAAGGCGGCCATGCCCGTATAATGCATGACCGCGATGCCGCCGCCGACGAGTGCCCCGCCGATCCAGGGCGCCGCGACATGGCCCGGCCGGAGCGCTACCCCGAAACCGAGGCCGGTCAGCAGAACCGCCGCTATCAGGGAGACCACGGTCAGGACGACGTTGTACGCGGTCGGCACGGACGGGGAAAAGGCCAGCATCGCGATGAAATGCGTGGCCCAGATGCCGAATCCGGTCGAAGCTGCCGCGATGCCGAGCCAGGTTGCGCGATTGCCGCCGTCCGAGCGGCGCACGTGGTGAAGCAGGTTGACGGCCGTCAGCGAGGCGAGCGCACAGACCAGGGCCGCGAGAGCGACGAGCCGGAGATCGTGGTCGGAAACGACGCAGTCATAGACGGTCAGCATAACGGGCCTTCGCTGGCGATCCGCTGCGGCAACGTCGCCGCCTGCCGAAAAGCCTGTCGGTATAGATCGATGGAGACAAGGCATCCGGTCTTTCACCGGGAAGGCGGGGCGGCATCATGCCTTTGGACCGGCCTCGCGGAGAGGCGCCAATCCGCCATGGGTCTCGGGATTTTTCCCGCCCGGTAAGATGAGCCATCAAGCGGCCAAGTCAACGAGGCGGCGGGCTGCGGCCGTGGCTATCGAGGATCAGGGTTAACGCCGGATGTCGCAACATTCCCGATGGCCCGGTTCATCGTCAGGGGAAGTTCGATGTGAACCTCCAGTCCCCCCGGCTCGAAGGAGAGCCGCACCGTCGCCCGACACTGGGCCTGAAGCACACGCTCGAGCAGGGTGAAGCCGAAGCCGTGATGGGCGGGAGGCTCCACGGGAGGGCCGTTCCGCTCGACCCATGTGAGGCGGAGCGCCCGCATGCCGTCGGTGGTCTCCACGTCCCACCTCACCGCGACGCAGCCCTTGCGGACGGAAAGCGCACCGTAGCGCGCCGCATTGGTCGCCAGTTCGTGCAGCGCCATGCTCAGGGGGATCGCCAGGTCGGCCGTGAGGTTGACCTCCGGACCCTCGAGCGTGAAGCGCTGATGCCGTTTCTCCTCGAACGGCTGGAGCTCGCAGAGCAGCATGTCGCGCAGGAGCGCGGTCTGCCAATAGTCGTCCGTCAGCAGGGTCTGGGTCCTGGCGAGAGCTGCGATCCGTGACGAGAACGTCTGATTGAACTGCCTCACATGCGTCGCGCTGCGCGCCGTCGCGCTGGCCAAGGCCTCGACGACCGCGAGCGTGTTGCGAACCCGCTGGTGGAGCTCGCGCACCAGCAGGGACTGCCGCTGCTCGAACCGCTTGCGCTGGTCGATATCCTGGATCACCCGCACGCTGTACTGGAACTGCCCATGCACGCCGAAGACGGCGGTCGACGAAACGTGAAGCCAGACATTCGTGCCGTCCTTGCGGATGCAGCGACGCTCCAGCGTGTAGGTCTTCAGCTCGCCTCCGACCTGGCGATCATACAGGGCCTTCTCGGCCTCGACGACGTCCGGCGGAACGAGATCGAAGACGGTCATGGCCAGCAGTTCGTCGCGGGAATAGCCGGTGATCGACGACAGGCCTTTGTTGACTGTCAGAAACCGCCCGGACGCGTCGGTCTCGCCGATTCCCACGCTCGCATGCTCGTGAGTGGCCCACAGGCGTTCGCGGCTTTCGCGCTCGGCGCGCTTGCGGACCGCATTCTCCGCCGCGACGGAAGCGATCTGCGACAGCTGGACGAGGATCGCCTCGTCATCGGCCGTGAAGTCGCCGCGTTCCTTGTCCGACAGCATGAGCACGCCGAGCATCCCGCCCGGCGCGGCGGGAATGGGCACGGCGATCAGCCCCTCGGTCACGAGGAGGTCGGCCTCCGTGTTGCGTACGCCCTGGAGCTCCGGAAAATGGGAGAGCTCTTCCGAGGTCATCCGCAGCGGCCGCTTCGTCTGAACCACGTGCGTGTAGATGCCGACGCCGCTCTCCGCGATGGCGGCGCGCGAGAACGCGCGATACTTGTCGGAGACCGAAACGATGATCGGATCCTCGGGCCATAGAACGTACGGGATCGTGTGGGTCGAGGCCCAATGGGCGCCCACGATCCGCCGGGCCTGCTCGGTCACTTCGCGGAAAATGCTCGCCGGCATTTCCTCCAAGGTGATCCGCGCACAGGTCGCCGCAAGGGACCTCAGCTGCTCCTGGTGCCGGTGTGCCCGGGCCAGAAGGGCCTGGCGTTCCTGCTCGATCAGGACGCGGTCCGTGATGTCGTGATGGGCGGCGACCGCATAGGTCACGCCGTCGTGAAGAAGGCGGGAGACCTGAAGCCTGAACCAGCGCGTCACGGTGGGCGAGTGGCAGGGATATTCGAGCGAGAAGGTGGTCTTGCCGGCGAGGACGGCCCGGATTCCCGCCGCGGCGGCCCGGGCGCAGGGACCGTCCGCACCGACCGCACGGTCGCAGATCTCGAGATAATTGACGCCGCCCGCGACGGCTGTCGGAGCTCCGTTCGCCGCGCCGAAATCGTGCCACGCCCGGTTGACCGCAATGATGATTCCGGTCGGATCCAGCACGGCCACGGGTCCCGTGATGGCGTCCAGGATGGTCTGAGCCGGGGGCGCCGCAGGAAGACCGTTCTGCTCCGACAGCCGATTCATCGCACTTCATCTGTGATGGCGGGTGAGAACAGGGGGAAAACGGCCAATCCGCCGTCCGGTTCATTCACCGGACGGGTCGGCGTTTTCGCCGACGTCCGCACCGCCCCCAACGGCCGGTCGCAAGCTCGGCCGTTCCGGCGGGGACGGCCCGTGCCGGCTCGCGCTTGATCGAACGGGACGCGATCCTTGTGCCTTGTCGACGCCCGGTGCGCTGAAACCCTTGCGTAACAAGGATTTCCTTGGAATAATTTCGTCCTTGGATGGCTTTCGAGGCCTGGATGCGCCCCATTGGGAAAAGGTCCAGCCCGGGAGGGAAAGCCGATGGGCGAGGTGCTGTCGCATCGCAGGCTGTCGGAGCTGATCGGGTCAATCTACGATTGCGCCCTCGATCCTGGCCGCTGGGACGGAACTCTGGCCGACGTCGCCGAGACCTTCGACTGCGCGGTCGTATCCCTGACCCTCAACGATCTTCACAGCAACCGTTTCCTCATCAACAAGGCGGCCGGCTGGGAGCCGGCGCTGCTGCGGCTGAAATCGGAGCGCCACGTGCCCGAGATCAACGCCCGCCTGACCGAGTGGCTCGAAAGGCAATCGTCCATCGACGAGATGTTCGTGACCTCGGCCCATCTCCCTCCCGACTACATCCAGGCCTCGCCCTATGTGGAGGAGTGCCTGAAGCCGCAGGGTATCGTGGACATCATGCACATGTTCCTGATGCACACCCAGCGGCAGTTCGCCGAGATCGGCCTGGGGCGCCACGCCCGGCAGGGAGTCATCACGGCCCGGGAGCTCGAGCTGGGCCGCCTGCTTCTGCCTCACCTGCGCAAGGCCGTGACGATCAGCGATATCCTGGATGTGAGCTCCATCGAGCAGGCTCACATGGCCGAGGCGCTCGACGCGCTCCGGTGCGGTGTCGTGCTCACCGACGAGCGCGCCGGTATCCTGCACGCCAACCGGTCCGCCGAGCGGATGATGAGCAAGGGTGCTCCCATCCGCAGCATCCGGCGCGTCCTGGCGGCAGGCACGTCCGCCGCCAGCCGGGAGCTGCGCAGGGCGATCCTGCACGCGGCCCGCAACGGGACGCATCCGGGCGAGAGCAATGCCGCGATCCGCCTCAACGAGGCCGACCAGCCGCCCGCCTATGCGCACGTGCTGCCCATGGTGACGGGAGACCTGCGAACGCGGCTTCAGCCCAACGCGGTCGCGGCGATCTTCGTCGGCGCCACCGACGAGCAGACCGGCATCGGCCTGCTGGCCAAGGCCTACAACCTGACCGCCGCCGAGGTCAGGATCCTGGAGAGCCTCATGGCCGGCCATACCTTGGCCGAGACCGCGCAGCATTTCGGGATCGCACGGTCGACCGCCAAGACCCATCTCGACCACATCTTCGCCAAGACGGGCGTGTCCCGGCAGACCGAGCTGGTTCGGCTGACCATGCAGCTGACCCAGCCGGTCCACGGCCCCCTCGACATGGCCCATCCCTGGCCGCATCAGTTCGGTCCTCCGAGCTAGCGCACCGTGCGAAAAAGTGGACCCGGTTTTTCGCGTCGAACGGTGCGCCCCTCAAGGGATTGAGCATCGGATCCGATCCCAAAAGTGGATTCCACTTTTCCCGTCCGATACTCTAGATCCTCATCTCCCAGGCATTCGCCGCCATCAGCACGCCGAGCGCCCCGAGGATCAGGCCCGACGCCTTGTTGATGAAATTGAGGACCGTCACGTTCAGCTTCGAGCGCAGGGCCGCGACGCTTCCGCTCACGATCAGCCACCAGGTGACCGATGCCGCGAAGACCCCGGCGATCATCGTGGAAGCGGCGGCCGGCGCAGGCGACGCGACGGCCGGGAGGACCGCCGCGAGGAGCGCCGGCGTCAGCGGATTGAGCAGGGCGCAGGCGACGGCGCTGCAATAGGACGACAGGGCTCCCTGATCCTGGGCGATCGAACCGGCCAGCGATACGGTCCGCCGCAGCACGCGCGCGCTGAACCAGAAGAGAAGGCAGGCCGAAACGGCGCACAGGAACCCCTGGCTCTCGCCCAGGACCGGGGAGATCGCCGGTCCGACGCCCAGGATGGCACAGGTCGTGTAGATCACCAGGACCGTGGCGGCCCCGAGCCCGGTGGCGAAGCCCGTCACGGCTCCGTAGATCAGGGCCCGCTGAATGCAGAGGACGCTCATCGGGCCGATCGGCACCGTGATCACGAATCCCACTGTCGCTCCGGAGATGAATGCCGATGTGCCCGTCATGATCGTGCCTCGCCATGCCGTGTCGAGGCGGATCTTCGTCCCGGCGCGGGCTGGTCGACGCACCGCCTCATTCAGGAGAAGCGAGGCTAACGTGGCAAGGCCCGGCGCCGCGTCCACCGTTTGGTGGAGACGGGGCGATCCGGGCCAGGGCGAGGGCAGGGCTGTCACCCTGCCTCGTCCGGCTCTCAACCCTTTCGGCGCGAGAATGTTCAGGCGGGACGGTCAGGCCGGGGGCTGCGGCTCGATGATCTTCCCGTCCTGCGTGAAGTCATAGATCTTGCCGGTCTCGGTCCAGGACGGCAGGGCGAGCTTCACGATGTGCGGGGCAAGATCGTCCGGCGTCTTCAGGGTCAGCGGATCCTCGCCGGGCATGGCCGTGCGGCGCATGGCGGTGCGCAGCGGGCCCGGATTGAGCAGCATGGCCCTGACCGGGGTCGTGGCGGTTTCCGCCGCATAGGTGCGCACCAGCGCCTCGAGGGCCGCCTTCGAGACGGAATAGACGCCCCAATAGGCGTTGTGCTTGTGGGCGGCCCCGGAGGTGATGAAGATCGCGCGGCCGGCGTCGGACTTGCGCAGCAGCGGGTCGAGGGAGCGGATCAGCCGGTAATTGGCCGTCACGTTGACGGCCATGACCTCGTCCCAGACCGGCTGGTCGATATGCGTGATGGGCGCCAGCTCCCCGAGCTGGCCGGCATTGCCGAGCAGGATATCGAGCTTGCCCCAGCGCTCGTAGATGGCGGCGCCCAGGCGGTCCAGGGCCTCGAGGTCCTTCAGGTTGACCGGCACCAGGGTCGCCGACGAGCCCTTGGCGCGGATCTCGTCGTCGAGGGATTCGAGCGCGCCCTGGGTCCGGGCCAGCGCGATCACATGCGCGCCGGCTTCCGCGAGGGCGAGCGCCGCCGCGCGGCCGATGCCGCGCGAGGCGCCGGTGACGACCGCGACGCGGTCCTGAAGAGGCTTGTCCATGAAAACGCTCAGTCGGCTTCGGCGAGGACGGCGAGACGGCGCGGGGTCGCGACCGTGAGGTCGGTCAGGGGCGTCGGGTAGTCGCCCGTGAAGCAATGGTCGGTGAATTGCGGCTGAGCCGGGTTGCGGCCCGTCTCGCCCATGGCCCGGTAGACGCCATCGATGGACAGGAAGGCCAGCGAATCGGCCCCGATATACTGGCGCATCTGCTCCAGGTCGTGGGTGGCGGCGAGCAGCTTCTCCTTCTCCGGCGTATCGATGCCGTAGAAGTCGGGATGGGTGATCGGCGGGCTGGAAATGCGGAAATGCACTTCCTTGGCGCCGGCCTCGCGCATCATGCGCACGATCTTCACCGAGGTCGTGCCCCGCACGAGGCTGTCGTCCACGAGCACGATGCGCTTGCCGGCGATCGCCGAGCGGTTGGCGGAGTGCTTCATGCGCACACCGAGCTCGCGGACCGACTGGGTCGGCTGGATGAAGGTGCGGCCCACGTAATGGTTGCGGATGATGCCGAGCTCATAGGGCAGGCCGCAGGTCTGGGCGAATCCCAGAGCGGCCGGCACGCCGGAATCCGGCACGGGGATCACCACGTCGGCATCGGCGGGCGATTCGAGCGCGAGCTCGCGGCCCATGCCCTTGCGGACCTCGTAGACGCTGCGGCCGTTCACGACCGAGTCCGGGCGGGCGAAGTAGATGTACTCGAAGATGTCGGGACGGGCTGGCTGCTCAGGCACGAACCGGAAGGACTCGAGGCCCTCGTCCGAGATGACCACGCATTCCCCGTTCTCGACGTCGCGGATGAAGCGGGCGCCGATGATGTCCAGCGCGCAGGTCTCGGAGGCCAGGATGTAGCGGCCATCGAGCTCGCCCAGCACCAGCGGGCGGATGCCGAGGGGATCGCGGGCGCCGATCAGCTTCTTGTTGGTGAGCGCCACGAGGGCATAGGCTCCCTCGAGCTTCTGGATCGCCTCGACGAAGCGGTCGACCACCCGGTCCTTGCGGCTGCGGGCCACGAGGTGGACGATGACCTCCGTGTCCGTGGTGGACTGGCAGATGGCGCCGTCGCGGATGAGATTGCGGCGCAGCGTCAGGCCGTTGGTCAAATTGCCGTTATGGGCGACCGCGAAGCCGCCGCCGTCGAGTTCGGCGAACAGGGGCTGCACGTTGCGCAGGACCGTCTCGCCGGTGGTCGAGTAGCGGGTATGGCCGATGGCGGAGAGGCCCTCCAGGCGCTCGATGGTCGCCCGGTCGGAGAAGTTGTCGCCCACGAGGCCGAGCTTGCGCTCGGAATGGAAGACCGAGCCGTCATAAGAGACGATGCCCGCCGCCTCCTGGCCGCGGTGCTGCAGAGCATGGAGGCCGAGCGCCGTGATGGCGGCCGCGTCGGGGTGGCCGTAGATGCCGAAGACGCCGCATTCTTCGCGCAGGGTATCGCCGTCGAGGTCGAGGTTCACCTGCTTCGGGGTGACCTGCCACGTCTCTGACAAAGCAGACATCGATCAAATCCTTGGGATTCGCGCCCCCACCGGCGCCGCCCTTATGTAGTCGGCATCAGGCCAAACGCCAATGGCCAATCTGACGCTGTCGGAAACGTGATCCGGGCGCTCGAGGATCGGACGTGAAACGTGGAGCCCGGTTCGGGATCGGATCCGATGCTCGACTCTTGCCTGGCGCATCGTCCGGGACCCGGTCTTGATTCCTCGGCCGGATGGTCACCCCTTCGTCATCACCGGGTCACACCACCCTCTCACGTCATCACCGGGCTCGTCCCGGTGATCCCGCTTCTGAGAGGCGCCGCGCTTCAGCGGATCGGGATGGCCGGGACAAGCCCGGCCATGACGTGGGGAGGGTCGTGGGGAGGGTCGTGGAAGGGTGTTCGCACTGGCCCGTGCCACCCTCGACGTCATCATCGGGCTCGTCCCGGTGGTCCCGATTGCCGGGAACGCCGCACCTCACCGGAGCGGCGCATCGTTCGGCGCGCTAGCTGCGCCGCTGTGGGGCTGGCGGTGCCGCCGGGGCAGCCGGAGCGGCCGGCCGCTGCGGATCGGGCTCGGCCGGCTCGGCATCCGCCGGCGCTTCCTTGTTGCGCAGCCGCTGGATCAGGGCTTCGGCATTTTCCGGCAGCATGGCGATGATGTTGTCGCGGGTGTTCTCCATGGCCGGACGGGTGCGGGACGAGGCCGCCCATTCGGGCTCCTTGCCCTGGAGCAGCCAGCCCAGGAAGGCCCAGCCGATCACGCAGATGAGGAAGCCGCGGGCCGCCCCGAAGAAAAGCCCCAGCGTCCGGTCGAGGGCCCCGATGCGGGAATCGAGGATCAGATCGGAGATCTGCACCGTGATGATCGACACGATGATCAGGGTGACGACGAAAATGCCCCCGATCGAAGCCACGAGAGCCACCGTGTTGCTGCTGATATATTGCTGCGCGATCGGCAGAGCCGTCGGATGCAGGTACCAGGCTGCGGCCGCCGCCACGACCCAGGCGACGATCGCGAGCACTTCGCGGGTGAAGCCGCGCACGGCAGCGAGAAGGGCCGAGATCAGGACGATACCGATGACGACGAGGTCCAGAACGGAAACGGGCATGGGCCGGGCCTACGCAATAGAACAGGAATGGAGCCGCCTTCGCGGGTTCGAAGCCTTGGCTCTATAGCGTTAAGAAAGGCTTTCGTCACCCTTGAACGCGCGCAGGCTGTGCGAAGAGAGCCGGAGGCGGCAGCCGCTCAGGAAACCTGCACGATCAGCTTGCCGAAATTCCTACCCTCGAGCATTCCGATGAAGGCCTCGGGCGCGCTCGCGAGCCCGTCGACGATGTCCTCCTGGTACTTGACGCGGCCCTCGGCGATCCATTGCGCCATGTCCCGGTAGAAGTCCGGGCGCTGCGCATGGAATTCCCTCTGGATGAAGCCGCGGATCGTCAGGCTCTTGGTGAGCACGTCGCGCATCAGGACCGGCAAACGGTCGGGCCCGTCGAACGGACCCGTGCTGTTGTATTGCGCCACGAGGCCGCAGACCGGAATCCGCGCGAACGTGTTCAGCAGGGGAAACACCGCCTCCCACACCCTGCCGCCGACATTCTCGAAATAGACATCGATTCCGTTGGGGCATGCGGCGCGCAGATCCTCCGCGAAGGTCGGGGACCGGTGATCGAGGGCGGTGTCGAATCCGAACACGTCCCGCACCAGCGCACATTTGTCCGGTCCGCCCGCGATGCCCACCGCCCGGGCTCCCTTGATGCGCGCGATCTGGCCGACCGCCGATCCCACCGGGCCGCTCGCCGCGGCCACCACGACGGTCTCGCCCGGCTTGGGCTGACCGAGGGTGAGAAGGCCGGCATAGGCCGTGAATCCCGGCATCCCGAGCACCCCCAGGGCAGTCGTGACGGGCGCCTGCCGCGGATCGAGCTTGCGCAGGTCGGTCCCATCGGAGAGGGCATAGGATTGCCAGCCCGAATAGGACAGGACCCAGTCACCCGCGGCATGGTCGGGGTGGCGGCTCTCCAGGACCTCGGCCACGGTGCCTCCCTCCATGACCTGCCCGATTTCCACCGAAGCGGCATAGGATTTCGCGGCGCTCATCCGGCCGCGCATGTAGGGGTCGAGGGAGAGATAACGGATTTTGAGCAGGACCTGTCCTTCGCCGGGGCTCGGGATCGGCATCCGCACGAACTCGAAATTGTCCGGCGACGGGCGTCCTGTCGGACGCGAGGCAAGGAGGACTTGGAGGTTCTGCTCTGTCACGGTGAGACTCCTGCTGCAGGCGGGCCCGCGCTGCCATCGGCCATGGCGCGGGGACGGCGAGCACCATAACGGATGGGGTGCCGGTCGCGTTCGTCAAGCCTTCGAGGGGCCTTCCGGGCGAGCGCTCTCCTATGAAAAAGCCCCGGCGGAGACCGCCGGAGCCCGAGCTCGTAGCCTCTTGGGACCTCAGATGAACAGAATGTCGCTGAAGGCGAGGGCGGCGCCGGGTTTCAGCTTGAGGATCTCGATCGGCTTGGCGCCGCCCGAACCGTCCACGTCGAGAGAGACGGTCCCGCTCTTCTTGCTGTAGACGACATAGTCGTTCCCGTCCTTGGACGTGGTCCCGACGGTGAAGAACTTCTTCTCCAGCTTGCCTTCCTTGAAGACCTTGTCGAGCCCGACCGAGGACTTCTTGTCGGGCTTGCCCTTCTTGGCGAAGTCGAGGACATCGCTCTTCGACGCCTTGACCTTGAAGGTCTTCAGGGCGTCGAGATCGAACACGATCTTGTCCTGTCCGGACTTGAAGTCCTCGATGTGGTCGAAATGGCCCTTCTTGAAGGGGGCGTCGAACACGAAGGTATCCGCGCCGTCGCCGCCGAAGAGGAAGTCCTTGCCGGCGCCTCCGTTGAGGGTGTCGTCGCCGGCAAATCCCTTGAGCCTGTCGTTGCCGGACAGGCCGTTGATGATGTCGGCGTCGGCGCTTCCATAGAGCTTGTTGTCGTTGCCGGTGGTGCCGGTCACGATTTCCGCGCCGTTGGTGACGTTGACCGTGACCGAGACAGTCTCCACCGTGGTCGGCGTGACGGTGCTTGTGCTCGTGGCCGCGATCGAGAGCGTGAACACATTCGGGCTCGACTCGTAATCGAACAGACCCGGCGTCTTCACCCGCAGTTCGCTGCCGGCGATCTCGAACCGGTCGTCCAGGTCGTCGGACAGAGTGAACGTGAAGGTTTCATCGGCTGTGGCGCCGTTGACGGTGAGGGTTGCAATGACCCGGCCGGGCTCCGGGTTCTCCGGCACGTCCAGCATGGGCGAAATGACAATGGTCGCCATGGAATTACTGTAAAATGGCTTGCGGACTGGTCCGATACTTCTTTCGAGGTACCCTGAACGGGCACCGAAGGACCACTGTCCTGGCGCGGTTCTAAGGTGTCAATGCGGCCGAAAGGTCTAGTCACATGCCTGCCCGGACCTAGGCCCCTGCGGTTGTCTGTCGGTCAGCCTCGATCTGAACCATGAGCCCGCCGATTGGGGCGACGATGTCGTGCCGCCGGACGGCCGATCCCGCTGCCCAGGCCCGTCTGCGCCTCCTCGACAGCCAGCGGCCCGGTCCGCCGAAGCGGAACGTGTCGGGCGGGAGAGACGCGACCGGCGGCTGGAGCACCACGACCGGGTCCGCGGCTGGCTCGGTGCTGCGCGGGCCGCGCATGGGCAAGGTCGAGACGCCGTCCGCCTTCAGATGAACAGGAAGTCGTCGGCGCCGAGCGTCGTGCCCGGCTTCACCTTCAGAATCTCGATCCCTTTGGCTTTGCCGGAGCCGTCGAGATCCAGGTACACGATGCCGCTCTTCTTGTTGTAGAAGACGTAGTCGTCCGCGCCGCCGGGACCTTCACCGGATTTCGTGCCGATGTCGAAGAACTTCTTTTGAAGCTTGTGGCCCTTGCGGAAGACCTTGTCGAAGCTGACGCCCTTCGTGCCGCCCTTGTCGTCCGAGCCGCTTTTCGCCGTCCCATCGCCCGCCTTGGCTCCTTTCGCCTTGTACGCCTTCAGGGCGGAAAGGCTGATCTGGATCGTATCGTCGGCGGCGTTGAAATCTTCGATCCGATCGAAATGGCCTTTCTTCACGGGGGTATCGAAGACGAACACGTCATGACCGTCGCCGCCGTAGAGCCGGTCCTTGCCGGCGCCGCCATTGAGCGTGTCGTCACCGGCAAAGCCGTAGAGCGTGTCGTTGCCTGACAGCCCTGTGAGCAGGTCCGCCCCGGCCGTGCCGAGGAACCCGTCCTTCGCCGCCAGGTCGCTCCGGATGTCCACCGCATCCGACACATCGACGGTCAGACTGGTCGTATAGGCATTCCCGTCGGAATCTCTCACCTCCACGGTGATCTGGTGCGATTGCGCGCTCGTGTAATCGAGCATCGAGCCGTCCTTCACGACGAGATTGCCGTCCCTGATGGCGAAGCGTCCGCCGGCATCGTCGGTCAGGGTAAAGGTGAAGGTGTCGTCGTCGTCGGGATCGGACGCCCAGAGAGAGCCGATCACGGTCCCGGCTTGCGCATGCTCGACCACGGAAGTGTTCGACAGGACGAGTCCGGTCGGAGCCGTGTTGTCTGTCACCGTAACGGTGAGAGTCGTTGTTCCGATGGGCGTTCCCCCGTCGGTGGCGGCGATCCGGAAGGTGAAATGATTGAGGGCGTCGTTCTCGAAGTCGAACAGGCTGCTGCCGTCGCCGCTGACGTTGTTTTTGACGACGAGCACGAAATTCACGATGCCTTCCTGGTAGAGTTCCTTGATCTCGAAGCGTCCGCTGCCCGGATCGATCAGCCTGAACCGGGCATTCTCGGTGGCGTCCTCTCCGGTGACGCCGATGAAGCCCACGATGGTGCCGATCTGAGGGTTCTCGATCACCGTCGCGTTCGAAAGATAAACCGTCGCCATGCTGCCTCCAGGGTCCCGGGCCCGTCACTGTGTCCGCCGAAGAAGCATTCGGCAGAACCAGGCATGCATGTTATATTATATCATTGGATGATCAAGTCGGCCGGTCGGCCTAGGACGCCTGACAGGACGGGGCTCAGGACGCCTTGCGCCGGCGCGCGGCGATGCCGGCGACCAGATCGGTGATATGCCCGATGGAGGATGCCGCGAGGGGCAGTCTCTCCGGCTTGCCTTTCTCCACGCGCGGCGCCGGTGCGACGGCGCCTGAAAAGCCGAGCTTCGCCGCTTCCTTCAGACGCGCCTGCTCCTGGGCCACCGGCCGGATGGCCCCGGAGAGGCCCATTTCGCCGAAATAAACCGTATCGGGCGGGAGCGGATTGCCCGAGAGCGACGAGACCAGAGCCGCCGCGGCGGCAAGGTCCGCGGCGGGCTCGGTGATGCGCAGGCCCCCGGCCACGTTGAGGTAGACGTCGTGCATGCCGAGCTTCAGGCCGCCATGGGCCTCGAGCACCGCGAGCACCATGGACAGACGGCTCTGGTCCCAGCCGACCACGGCGCGCCGCGGGGTGCCGAGCGAGGACGGGGCCACGAGGGCCTGGATCTCCACGAGGAGCGGGCGGGTGCCCTCCATGCCGGCGAAGACCGCCGTCCCGGGCGTCGCCATGTCGCGGCCGGCCAGGAACAGTTCGGACGGGTTCGAGACCTCGCGTAGGCCCTGGTCGGACATCTCGAACACGCCGATCTCGTCGGTCGGGCCGAAGCGGTTCTTTACCGCGCGCAGGATCCGGAAATGGTGGCCCGTGTCGCCCTCGAAGGAGACCACCGCGTCGACCATGTGCTCGACCACGCGCGGGCCGGCGATCTGCCCGTCCTTGGTCACGTGGCCGACGAGAATTACGGCGGTTCCGGTGGTCTTGGCGAAGCGGATCAGGGCCTGGGCGGAGCCGCGCACCTGGGTGACCGTGCCGGGGGCCGATTCCACCGTCTCGGTCCACATGGTCTGGATGGAGTCGATGATGGCCAGCGCCGGCGGACGCCCCTGGCTCAAGGTCGCGATGATGTCCTCGACATTGGTCTCGGAGGCGAGCTCGACCGGCGCCTGCCCGAGGCCGAGGCGCTCGGCCCGCAGGCGCACCTGCGCGACCGCCTCCTCGCCCGAGATGTAGGCGACCCGCTCGCCCCGGTTGGCGAGCGCGGCCGAGGCCTGCATGAGGAGGGTCGACTTGCCGATGCCGGGATCGCCGCCGAGCAGGATGATCGAGCCATGCACGAAGCCGCCGCCGGTGACCCGGTCGAGTTCGGCAATGCCGGAGGGCGTGCGCGGCGCCTCCTTGGTCTCGCCGGAGAGGCCTTCGAGCGGGAAGATCCGGCCCTTGGCGCGGGAGGGGCGGGTCGAGACCGGGCCTGCCATGGGGGACGCGGAACCGGCCTCCTCGGCGATGGTGTTCCAGCCGCCGCAGGCCTCGCACTTGCCTTTCCAGCGGTTGTAGACCGCGCCGCATTCCTGGCACACGAAGGAGGGGTGACGCTTGGCCATCAGCCCCGGCCCCCATGGTAGGCGCGGGCATAGCGGGACCCGAGACCGGTCAGGATCTCGTACCCGATGGTGCCGGCCCGGCGTCCGGCCTCGTCGACCGTGAGATCGCCTCCGATCAGGGTCACGGTGTCGCCGCGCCGGATCTCGTTCTCGGGCACGTCCGTCACGTCGACGGTGATCAGGTCCATGGAGACGTTGCCGGCGAACGGGCAGGGCCGGCCGGCCACGAGGGTCATGCCGGCGAGCAGCTCGTCGCCGCTCTTGCCCCGGGCGCTCGCCGCGCGCGGATAGCCGTCCGCATAGCCGACCGACAGGGTCGCGATGCGGCGCTTTTCCAGCGCGAGCCAGCGGCCGTTATAGCCGACCGTTTGGTCGGCCTCGACCCAGCGCAGCTGCACGATGCGGGCCTCGAGGCCCACGACCGGCTTCATGGGATTGTCCCGGTCCGGGGTCGGGTTGCCGCCGTAGAGCGCGTAGCCCGGACGCACGAGATCGTAACCGGGCCTGTCGGCGAGGAAGATGCCGGACGAGTTCGGGAGCGATGCGGGAATGCCGGGCAGGGACGACCGGACGGCCTCGAAAGCCTCGATCTGCTGGCGGTTCAGCGGGTTGGCGCTCTCCTCGGCGCTCACGAAATGACTCATGAGAAGGGAGGTGTCGAAATCCTTCAGCTCCGACCGGTCCTTCAGTTCCAGCCCCTGCGGGACGGTGAGGCCGAGGCGGTTCATGCCGGTATCCACATGGATCGCGGCCTTCCGCTTCCGGCCTTCTGCCCGGCAGAACCCGGCCCATTCCTCGATCTCCTCGAAGGAGCCGAGAACGGGACGCAGGTCGAACTCGGCATAGGTCGGGCCGGTGCCGGAAAACAGGCCGTTCAGCACGTAGACGGCAGCCCCGGGCGCGACCGCGCGCACGCGGACCGCCTCGCTCAGATGCGCCACGAAGAACGTCCGGCAGCCGGCCCCCGCGAGAGCCGGAACGGCCTGCTCGATGCCGATGCCGTAGGCGTTCGCCTTGACGACGGCGGCGGTCTCGGCGCCGCCCGCCTTGTCACGCAGGGTGCGCCAGTTCGACGCCAGACCATCGAGATCGACGTGCAGGATGCCGCCGGCGGCGGTCTCGGGGATGCTGCCGGCCGTGGCTTTGTGGGAGGTGAGTTCGGTCAATCGCCAATCCGTTCGGGAAGTTTGTCTTCATCCGCAAGGTCGGTGAAGCGGGTGATGTCGGCCTGGAAGGCCAGCTGCACGGTGCCCGTGGGACCGTGACGCTGCTTGCCGATGATGACCTCGGCCTTGCCGTGGACCTGATCCATTTCCGACTGCCACTTGAAGTATTCCTCGGTGCCGGGCTTCGGCTCCTTGTTCTTCAGATAGTACTCCTCGCGGTAAACGAACATGACCACGTCGGCGTCCTGCTCGATCGAACCCGATTCACGAAGGTCGGCGAGCTGCGGCCTCTTGTCGTCGCGGGCCTCCACCTGACGGGAGAGCTGGGACAGGGCGATGAGCGGGACCGCCAGTTCCTTGGCGAGCGCCTTGAGGCCCGTGGTGATCTCGGTGAGCTCCTGCACCCGGTTCTCGCCCTTCTTGGCCGAGCCGGACAGAAGCTGGAGGTAGTCGACGATCAGGATGTCGAGGCCGCGCTGGCGCTTCAGGCGCCGGGCGCGGGCGGTGAGCTGCGCGATGGAGATGCCGCCGGTCTGGTCGATGTAGAACGGGATCGACTGCATCTCGCGGGCGGCCTCCGTGATCTTGTAGAAATCGTCCTCCCGCATGTCGCCGCGTCGGATCTTGTAGGACGGCACGCCGGACTGCTCCGCGATGATGCGGGTCGCGAGCTGCTCGGCGGACATTTCGAGGGAGAAGAAGCCCACGATGCCGCCGTTCACGGTCTTCAGATGGCCGTCCTGCTGCTTCTCGGCCCGGTAGGCCTTGGCGATGTTGAACGCGATGTTCGTCACCAGCGAGGTCTTGCCCATGGCCGGACGCCCGGCCAGGATGATCAGGTCCGAGGGTTGCAGGCCGCCCAGGGACTTGTCGAGATCGATCAGCCCGGTCGAGACGCCCGAGAGCGCCCCTTCGCGCTTGTAGGCCGCCGCCGCCATGTCGATCGCCGAGGTCAGCGCGTCGGAGAAGCGCTGGAAGCCCCCGTCGGACCGGCCCGTCTCGGCGATCGCGTAGAGGCGCCGCTCCGCCTCCTCGATCTGCTCCCGGGGCGAGTTCTCGACCGGCGCGTCGAAGGCGTTGTTGACGATGTCCTCGCCGATATTGATGAGGTTGCGGCGGATCGCCAGGTCGTAGATCGTGCGGCCGTAATCCTCGGCGTTGATGACCGTGGTCGCCTCGGCGGCCAGGCGGGCGAGGTACTGGGACACCGTGATCCCGCCGAGATCCTGGTCGCCCAGGAAGGTCTTCATGGTGATCGGGGTGGCGATCTTGCCGGCCTTGATCAGGCTCGTCGCCACCTCGTAGATGCGCCGGTGCAGGTCCTCTATGAAGTGGCCGGCTTCGAGGAAGTCGGAGACCCGGTAATAGGCGTCGTTGTTGACCAGAATCGCGCCCAGCAGAGCCTGTTCGGCCTCGATGTTGCTGGGGGGCGTCCGAAACTGCGGCTCGGCGGTTTCGAGGCGGGCGATCAGGGCATTGGCGGTGGCCATCGGGCGCTCCGAAAACAGGAAAGGGTTAGAGTCTCTTAGACCGCAATTGGTGTCCTAAAGGTTGCCGGGCGGACACGAAGCCGGGACTCTCCCCGAGCTGTCCTCGCTGTCCTCGATTCTCACACCGTTCCTCCTTCTGCGGGCGTCGCAGCTTGACTCTCGCGCAAGCCTCGAACCCAAAAGAAAAACGCTCCCCGTCGAATCGACGGAGAGCGCGATTTTAGAACAAATCAAGAACTCGAGCAATCGCTCCAGCTTGGATCTCCACACCTGCCGTCATGGCCGGGCTTGATCCGGCCATCCCGGCCGGAGGAGCTCGGCGCTCCCTGGGATCGGGATCACCGGCACAAGGCCGGTGACGACGTGAGACGTGTGCTAGAGCATCGGACGGACCCAGAGGGCCGCGTCAGCGAAAAGTGGCCCCGGTTTTCCGTTCTGACCGATGCTCTCATTCAAGAAGAAAGCATCGGATGGATCCCAAAAGTGCAAGTCCACTTTTGGGTCCGATGCTTTAGCGAGGCGATCGAGGTCGTGCCGCCGGAGACGGCAGCGAACCCTCAGAGCTCCTCGTCGCCACCGGCCTCGGCCAGGGCGGCGCCGACCTCCAGGCCGAGGTCGTCGAGGTTCGTCTCCTCGCGGGTCGTGACCTGCTCGCCGCGGGCCTGACGCTCGGCTTCCTCGGGGCTGCGGGCGACGTTGATCGTCACCTGGACCTCGACCTCCGGGTGGAGGACGACCGGCACGGTGTGCAGGCCGATGGTCTTGATCGGCTGGTTGATGGCGATCTGGTTGCGATCGACCGTGAAGCCGTTCTGGGTCATGATCTCGGCGAGGTCGCGGGTCGAGACCGAGCCGTAGAGCACGCCGGTCTCGCCGGACTGGCGCAGGATGATGAAGCTCTGGCCGTTCAGCTTCTCGCCGACGACTTCGGCTTCCTTGCGGCGCTCGAGGTTGCGGGCCTCGAGCTGGGCGCGCTGAGCCTCGAAGTGCTTCTTGTTGGCATCCGTGGCGCGCAGGGCCTTGCCGCGCGGCAGGAGGAAGTTGCGTGCGTAGCCGGAGCGGACCTTCACGGTCTCGCCCATCTGACCGAGCTTTGCGACGCGCTCGAGAAGGATCACTTCCATGGTTGTCTCCTTTAGGTTCGTGATCAGGTGGAAAGGGTTGGCGGTGGGTTCGGACGCGAGCCGAAGCGGCGGCGCAGCCCGAAGACGGTGTCGGCGATGCCGAACAGGGCCAGGGCGACCATCAGGATGCCCTGGGTGACGAAGATCAGCACGTAGAGGGCCGACAGGATGAAGGAACGGCCCGACTTGCCCCGCGTGCGGTCGTGAATGGCGGCGAGGCCCTGAAGGGCGAACGCCATCAGGAAGGCGCCGGACAGGGCCATGCCCAGGGCGCCGAAGAAGCCCTCGAAGCTGGCGACCACGAGGGAGCCGATCAGGATCAGCCCGGCGGAGCGCGGCATCACCAGTTCCGGGACGGACGGCCAGGGACGCGGCAGACGCTTCGAGGCCTGCACGATCCGGGCGGCCGCCCAGAGATAAAGCGCCAGCACGGTGGCGAAGCCCTGGGCCGACAGGAACGGCGTCAGGCGGGCAAAGAGGCCGACGAGTTCCTCGCGGGTCTCCGCGTCGAGCGCGCCGGGTCCCGAGGTGCCGAACTGGGAATTCACGAAGGTCTCGGCGACCGCGCGGGCATTCTGGTCGAAGGCGCTGAAATCGCCCCCCGTCGAGATCACGCCCGCCGCCATGATGGTGAGCGCGGCCGTGGCGGCGATCCAGGCGAGAAGGCGGCCGACCGGATACCATTCCATGGTCCCGTCCGCCCCGGAGCGCCCGAGAAGGGCGAGATAGGACAGCCACCAGGCGGGCAGGGCGGTGATGAGGGCGAAGCCCAGTCCGCTGAGCGGGGACAGGATCAGGGCGATCGCGAGGCCGCCCACGAGAGCCGCCACGAGGCCGGACCGGTGGTCCCAGCCGAGCGACACGATCAGAACGGGAATGGGAGCCAGGAGATACAGCACGGCAGCCAGCGGCGTCGCCTTGACGATCACCGCGGTCAGAAGGGCCGATACGAGGCCCGCGCCTATGCCTGTCGCTACAAAGTTCATCGTCTCGCTGTCCCGCTGCTCATGGGCAGGGTTAGGGGCCTCGGCCCCAACTGACCCGGCGGATTCGCACCGCTGGGCGATCTGAAGGAGGAGCGGGGGGGGGGGCGCCGGGCCGCCCGCCGGGGGGGGGGATGGGGAGA
>NZ_JAMXFI010000007.1:0-3302 GCF_025460875.1 Microvirga yunnanensis | reverse complement strand
CTCGGCCCCAAGGGACCCGGCGGATTCGCACCGCTGGGCTATCTGATGGTGGCGCGGCGGGCCGCACGGCGGCCCGCCGGAGGTCTTGCTTGAAGCATCGAACTCACGCGCGACGCTTCAAGCTTTTGTCTTACGGCATCTTTTCACGCAAAACCGGTTCCCGCTTTTGCGTCCGATGCTCTAGCGGATCACGTAGGGCAGCAGGCCCAGGAAGCGGGCGCGCTTGATCGCCTGGGCGAGCTCACGCTGCTTCTTGGCCGACACGGCCGTGATGCGCGAAGGAACGATCTTGCCGCGCTCGGAGATGTAGCGCGACAGGAGCTTCGTGTCCTTGTAGTCGATCTTCGGCGCGTTCGGGCCCGAGAACGGGCAGGTCTTGCGACGGCGGAAGAACGGACGACGGCCGCCGCCAGCGGCGCCACCGGTTGCACCAAATGCCATGACTTACGCCTCCTCGCCTTCGTTGCCGCCGTCGAAGCTGCCGCCGTCGCGCTCACGGCGCTCGCGGTCCTTGCGCTCGTCGCGGTCGCGCTTCTGCATCATCACGGACGGCTCGGTCTCGAGCTCTTCCACCTTGATGGTCATGAAACGAAGGATGTCTTCGTTGATGCGCATCTGACGCTCCATCTCGGCCACGGCCGGAGCCGGAGCGTTGAGGTTGAACATCGTGAAATGCGCCTTGCGGTTCTTCTTGATGCGGTAGGCGAGGGACTTCACGCCCCACATCTCGGTCTTATCGACGCTGCCGCCGTTCTGCTCGATGACGCCCTTGTACTGGTCGACCATTGCTTCGACCTGCTGCGGGGTGACATCCTGGCGAGCCATGAAGATATGCTCGTAGAGAGGCATAGTGGGCCTTTCTCAGGTTTGAGGTTCAAGCCTCGGCACTGTTTTCAAGAGTGTCTTGGCCGTTTCGCGCGTCCGATCGGCGCCAAGCCCTTCGAGCCTGCAAGGCCCGAGCGGTTGTCGAAGGCGGAGACACGGGACGACGGAGCCGAAACTCCTGCATGGCCAAGCCATACCGTCCGTTCAGCCCCCGGCCGGAGCGAACGCGAAGGGGCCGCTATAGTCGATTTGGACCAGGAAGGCAAGGGATGTCCGGCCACGGGCCGACAACGTCATCAGCCCTCGTGCCGGTGATCCCGGCAACCCCGAAACGCCGCGCTCTTTCGACCGGGATGGCCGGCACAGGGCCGGCCATGACAACGAGGGGGCCTTCCCAAGCCGCCGCTCGGACGATTTGCCGTTGATAGCGCATCCGCGGACCGATGGAACCCTGGTCAACGGATCCCCTTAGGCTAAAACACCCTTATGAAAGCTCCTCCTCTCCGCCTCGGCGTCAACATCGACCACGTCGCCACCGTCCGGAATGCCCGCGGCGGCCATCACCCGGATCCGGTCCGGGCCGCGCATCTCGCCGTCCTGGCCGGTGCGGACGGCATCACGGCCCATCTGCGCGAGGACCGGCGCCATATCCGCGACCAGGACATGGAACGGCTCAAGCGCCAGCTCTTCGTGCCGCTGAATTTCGAGATGGCCGCCACTTCGGAGATGGTCGCGATCGCGACCCGCATTCATCCCCACGCGGCCTGTCTCGTGCCGGAGAAGCGGGAGGAACGCACCACCGAAGGGGGCCTCGACATCATCGGCGCCCATACCCATCTGCGTCCGGTGATTCAGGAACTGAAAGCCGAGGGCATTCGGGTGTCCCTCTTCGTCGAGCCGGAGATCGCCGTCATGGATGCCGCCTGCGACCTGCAGGCGCCGGTGGTCGAACTCCATACGGGAACCTATTGCGAGGCCATCGCCGAAGGCGACCAGGCCCGGATCGCCCATGAGCTGGAGCGGCTGCAGCGCGCCGCCGAGCACGGCGCGAGGATCGGCCTCGAGATCCATGCCGGGCATGGCCTCGCCCTCGACTCGGTCCGCCCTGTCGCGGCGATTCCCCAGATCGTGGAGCTCAACATCGGCCATTCCCTCGTCGGTGAGGCCATCTTCGTCGGCCTCGACGAGGCGGTCAGGGCCATGCGGGTGGCGATGGACGAGGGCCGGGCACAGGTGCCGGCGTGATTCTCGGCATCGGGTCCGATCTGTGCGACATCCGGCGCATCGAGAAATCGCTCGAGCGCTTCGGCGAACGCTTCACTCATCGCATCTACACCGAGGGGGAGCGGGCGAGGAGCGACCGCCGGGCGGCCCGGGCGCCGTCCTATGCCCGCCGCTTCGCCGCCAAGGAGGCCTGCGCCAAGGCCCTGGGTACGGGCTTGAGCCACGGGGTCTTCTGGCGCGACATGGAGGTGGTCAACCTTCCCACCGGACGGCCCACCATGCGCCTGACGGGCGGCGCCCTGGAGCGTCTCGAGGCCATGACGCCGGCCGGCCACAGGGCGGTGGTGCACGTCTCCCTGACCGACGATCCGCCCATGGCGCAAGCGTTCGTGATCATCGAGGCGCTTCCGGCCTGAGCGGGCCGCGTTGCGGCAGGACGCCGCTTGGGTTAGAGCATGGCCGCCGCGGAACGGGCTCCGATCCGCGGCACCGACTGCAGTAAGGATTGATTCTTTCGAGAGTGGTTTGCCCCTGGGGCTGAGGTGCAAACCCCTCTCGACCTGCCACACGGACGAGGACGGCTCCGGCCGCCGGAGTCCAAGAGCATAGGTCGACAGACGTGAGCGAAAAAAGCAGCAAGTACGTGGGTAGCAGCGCGAAGAACGAAGAAGGCGGCATCTGGGAGACCATCAAGGTCATCGTCCAGGCCCTTCTGATCGCGGTCGTCGTGCGCACCGTGCTCTTCCAGCCCTTCAACATTCCGTCGGGATCCCTCATCCCGACCCTTCTCATCGGCGACTACCTGTTCGTCTCCAAGTATTCCTACGGGTACTCCAAACATTCGATCCCGTTCAGCCCGGGCCTCTTCTCCGGCCGCATCTTCGGGTCCGAGCCGAAGCGGGGCGAGATCGCCGTGTTCAAGCTGCCCAAGGACAACTCGACCGACTACATCAAGCGCGTGATCGGCCTGCCGGGGGACAAGATCCAGGTGATCGGCGGCGTGCTGCACATCAACGGCCAGCCGGTCCAGCGCGAGCGGGTGGAGGATTACAAGACCACCGACCTCTACGGCCGCACGATCTCGGTGCCGCAGTACCGGGAGACGCTGCCCGGCGGCGTCGCGCATTTCGTCATCGAGCGCGACGGCGACCGCGGCTACTGGGACAACACCAACGTCTACACGGTGCAGCCCGGCCATTTCTTCATGATGGGCGACAACCGGGACAACTCGACGGATTCCCGGGACGAGGCCA
>NZ_JAMXFI010000069.1:0-41740 GCF_025460875.1 Microvirga yunnanensis | reverse complement strand
CTCAGTCGACGACCTGCATCGGCTCGCCCGTCGCGAGTTCGGCCGGCTGAAGCGTCACCCCGAGATGATCGTCAGCTTCTTCCATCATGCAGGCCTCTCCGTTACCGGCATCCCGTGAAGATCATTAGTGCAGGAGCGCAAGGCACCGGCAGTGTCGGCATAGAGGCGGACCGAACACGGCGGCCATGTCGACGAAAGCCAGCCAACTGCGAAAGTGCTCCATGTCGCGCACCCAAGACCAAGATTGACGAGATCACCGTGTGCTCACGGTACGCAGCCTCCACGATCATCGATGGTGCCGGCGTCCGCTACCCACGCCAGAACGAGCTCGAGAGGCTTTGTTTGCGGGCCCGCACATGGCAGAGTCCGCGGGACGGCTGGAGCGTGGTGCCCGCCAACGAGGCCAAGTGCCAGCTGAGACACTGGCCGAGGCGGTTGGAAGGCCACAGTCCAATTGCACCCGCGACGTGTCGAGCCATGATCTCCACCGTGCCACTGGTACAGTGCTATTGTGCGTTCTTGGACCTATTTTCCAGCCCGCGATGCCGGCAAGATGACCGCATTCCCGATCCCAATAGGCGGAAGACTAGGAGGATAATAAAGCTTTTGAGCCTGATCGGCGGAGCCGGAATTGCAGTCTCACTTGTGAATGAAATTGTATTCCCCCGCGGGCCGGAGCAGAAGCCGGTGGTCGCCTCCAAGCTGCCTCCGAGTGCCTGTGCCTCAACCAAAACGCCTTCTTTGAGGCAATGAGATCCATGAGACCGCATCGTTAAAAAAGTCCGGTATGCAATAGTGCAGTCTCAGTACACTCCGACCTACAGTGAACTTTACGACAGTGATCCATGTTATGGTCAGGGCCAGCAAGAGCAAGCACATGCATTGTCCGCTGCAATGGCACCTAAAGAGCTCACTATTCGAAAATGGACGCGATGGCTTGTCTCACGAGAGCAATGTTCAGAACGAACATTAGCGGGTCCTCATGGGGTCATAAGTGCCTCATCGCCAAACTACTGAAGGGAAGCGCGGTGGGGAAAACTCTCGCACGCTTGGAAAGCGGGATTGCCGGGTTGGACACAATCCTCTGTGGCGGCCTTGTTGATGGCTCGTCCTATATTGTCCAAGGTCAACCAGGGGCGGGGAAGACCATCCTCGCCAACCAGATTGCTTTCCATCAGGCCCGAATAGGACGTAGGGTCTTGTACGTCACCCTTTTGGCTGAATCCCACGAGCGCCTGTTCCAATCCCTCTCGTCCTTGGACTTCTACGAAAGCAAAAAAGTCGGCAACAGCATCAGCTTTATCAGCGTCTTCCAAACCCTCATGAAGGAAGGGCTTGGGGCCGTCGTCGATGTTCTGCGTCAGGAGATTAGGCGGCAACAGGCAAGCCTCCTGATCTTTGATGGGCTCCTGAATGCCCGTGACAGGGCGGGGAGCGCTCTTGACGTCAAGACCTTTGTGGCCGAGTTGCAGGCTCATGCGGCCTTCGCGCATTGCACTGCACTGTTTCTCACGAGCGCGCGGGTGGAAGACGTCAGTCCTGAGCACACAATGGTCGACGGAGTCATCGAACTCTCCGCGGATTTGACCAGCGCTCGCTCCGTGCGCCAACTGCAGGTGCGCAAATCGCGCGGCAGCGCGGCCTTGGGAGGATATCATCAGTATGTCATCTCGGGCAGCGGAATCTCCGTCTTCCCGCGCGTCGAGGCGGTGCTTGCTCGTCCATCGAGGGATGACTATCCTGATCTCACCCGCGTCGCAAGTGGTGTCACGAGCCTCGACGCAATCATCGGCGGGGGCTTGCGGCGCTCGTCCGTGACGCTGCTGATGGGGCCTGCGGGCAGTGGCAAGACCACGTTCGGGATGAATTTCCTGAGCCTTGCCACGGAGGCAGACCCAGCCCTGCATTTTGGGTTCTATGAGACACCCGCCCGGCTGGCTTTGAAGGGCCAAGCCTTGGGGATCGACTTCAAAGGCTTGGTGGAGCGGGGGGTACTCGAGATGATGTGGCGCCCGCTGACTGAGAACCTGCTTGATCAACTAGGTCATGAGCTTCTGGACGCTGTTCGCCAGCGAGGCGTCAAGCGCCTATTCATCGATGGCTTGGGTGGCTTCCATCGCGCAGCGGTCCCGCCGCAGCGCTTGGTAGAATACCTGACCGCTCTGACGAATGAGCTGCGCGCTCTTGGCGTGACCACCGTCGCCACGTGGGAACTGCGCGATCTCTTCGGCGCGCCGCTCGCCAACCTGTCGCCGGAGTTCCCCAGCATCCTGGACAACCTGCTGTTGCTCAGGCTAACGGAGCTTCAGGCCAAGCTCCGTCGCATCCTGGCCGTCATCAAGGTTCGGGACAGCGCGTTCGATCCACGACTTTACCCCGTGGATATCACAGCAGGCGGGATCATGACCGGTCAACGCCTGGAAGACGCCGAAAGGACCGCCACGGGCGTGGCTCATTCCACTGGCAGTCGATCGTAAGATCCGGTCATGCACGAGGGCTCCGCATTGTGACAAAGATCCTGGTCGTCGATGATGAGTTTCTTGTCGCCGAGACAGTTACATATCTGCTTGAGGACGAAGGGTATGAGGTTGCACAAGCGTCTCACGGCCGCCAGGCCCTGGCGATGATCCAAGCGGATCGTCCGGCACTCGTGATCACGGACTTCATGATGCCTCTGATGACAGGCCTTGAACTGGCGCAGGCACTCAAGGCACTGCCAGAATACCGAGACCTCCCGATTATTTTGATGAGCGGCGCACAAGGCGCGATTGCTCGGGACCACCACGACTTCTTCGCCGCCGTGTTCGACAAGCCGTTCCAGAACCAACTTCTTCTCGACCAGGTTCGAAACCTCATCGATCTACCACAATAAAGTTTAGCGGTGACCAAAGGTTTCGATGCCGCTCATAGCTGGATCACGGTGACTAACGTGAACGCGCATTACTCCGGTAGCCGTGAATTATCCGGTCTTCTTCGACTCTATGTATCAAAGTGATGCATCCGGCCTGCTCCGAGGTATAATGGCAGTCAATCATGAACTGCTGGCGGAGTTGGCTCATAGTACGGGTCTGTCTATGCGAAATGACTGCTGCCGAGAAGGCGTTGGCCCATAAGCTAGCTCACTCCCATACCGCTCCAGCCTATAATGCGTGCAACTTGCCCAGACAGACCGCCGCGATGCTTGTACCAAGCTTGAATCGCTGGGTTTGAGCCGGATACGCAGCCGAGCACATGCTGGCAACACGTGCTGTTCCCTCGATTCCTCGTCGGTGAGAGACCGCCATTGCTTAGACCGGATCGATGCAGCTGAATAAACAAACCCTTCCCGCGCTACCTAAGCGAACCCTTATCTCCTTAGGTTCCGTAAAGCCTCAAATTTGGGAGAACTGCCGGAGCCCCTGTCGATTAGCTCTATCTCTCGTGTCAACTGGAACAGGGCTTGCCCTGACTCCATCTTGGCTTGATCTATAACAAAGAGCGACGATCGTCCCCTCGCCATTCCCCTGAACTATCGAAATCATTCACATCGGCTATTGGAAAGTTCCGTCGTGCGCCGCGATCTATGGGCAGCAGCGACGCAGGCCCATCGAGAGGGGCTGTGAGTGACTTGAGGCCTCTATCGGCGTGGTGTGGAGAAGGATCGTATGGCCGCAGAGAAGATGGGCAAACCTTTTACCTTTACGAGCGTCGGAGCAGGTTTTAGCACGCTCGTTAGAGCTGCCGTATTCGTCCAGTCCGCATCCAATGATGGTGTAGAACCGGCGATGAGGTCTTATCTCCCGAAGCGTACTCCATCGAGTGATTTGACGCAGCGGCGACCACTGCCGCGGCGGCGCCGTTATCGTCACGGAGGCGTGTTCACCGGCGGCCCGGTCACAGCCTGCGATGGAGAATGCTCATGACGATAGTTAGATTCGATGTGAAGCCACGGAAACCGTTGGTATGAACATCCTCCATATTGACTGCAGCCCGCGTCCGGAATCACACAGCCGCCAGCTTTCGGCGGCGATTGTCAGATTACTCCTTGGTGTCGCACCCGACGCGATCATCAGCCGGCGAGACTTCGCCGCCGACCCTTTGCCGCACGCCGCTCCCGACTACGCGACTACGTTGTCATCACCTGCCACGTTGGCGGCTCCGCTGCAGGGCGCGCTTGATCTTTCCGAAGTTCTTATTCAGGAAGTCGAGGCCGCCGATGTAATCGTCATCGGAACGCCCATGCACAACCTCACCGTTCCCTCGGTACTCAAGGCGTGGATCGACCAAATCCTACGCGCCGGCCGCACCTTCATGTCAACTCCAGCTGGGAAGGTGGGGTTGCTGTGCGACCGGCCGGTCTTCGTCGGCATTGCCTCCGGTGGCGTCTTTGCCGGCGGCCGAGCTAACCAGCCCGACTTTCTCACGCCGTATCTGTCGGTGGTGCTGGGATCCATCGGGCTAAAAACCCTACAATTCTTCCCCCTGCAGGCCACGGCGTTTCTTGATGCGAACCAGGCTCCGTTAGCAAGGGAAAAAGCTCTCGCGGCAATTGACCTGACGGTCGTGGCGGAAGCCCCCCGTCTAACCACTGCGGGAGGAGAGTAAGTCATGAAAATCGTCGTGATCGGCGGAACCGGCCTGATTGGCTCGAAGATCGTTACCATTCTGCGCGAGGGCGGCCATGAGGTCGTCGCGGCGTCGCCCAAGGGCGGCGTCAACACCGTCACTCGAGAAGGGCTAAAAGAAGCTATGGTTGGCGCGGAGGTTGTGATCGACGTCTCCAATGCGCCTTCATTTGACCGAAAGATGGTTTCGGAATTCTTCGAGACCTCCGGCCGCAACCTCATCGCTGCGGAGACTGCTGCAAGTGTTCGACACCATGTTACGCTTTCCATCGTTGGGGCCGATCGGGTACCCGGCCAAGACTATTATCGTGCTAAAGCCGCCCAAGAGAAGCTGATCGAGGCCTCTGGTATCCCTTACACAATCATCCGCTCGACCCAGTTCTTGGAATTCCTCGGCGCTATCGCCGATGCAAGTACGGACGGAAGCGTCGTCAGGCTTGCACCAGGCCTGCTTCAGCCTATTGCGGCTGACGACGTCGCTGCCTTCGTCGCGGATGTTGCCTGCGCCAACCCACGGAACGAGATCGTCGAGATCGCGGGACCGGAACGAGCGCCCTTCGACGTAATCGTCGCTCGATATTTGAAAGCTGTCGGCGACCCGCGCGAGGTCGTGAAAGATCCCGAAGCCCGGTATTTCGGCGGGCAGCTCGAGGAGAAGTCGCTCGTACCATTGGGCGAGGCGCGTCTCGGGCGCTTCAATCTCGAGGTTTGGTTACGTCGCACCCAGAAGAGAGCATAATGGCGCGGCTCGATCGCATCGACACTGCAACACTCGCTGGCGATCAGCACGTCCAAAGGATGACGGCTACGTTTCGCCCGGCGTGGGCCTCTCGTGGTTGCTAAGGACCGAGCGATGGAGCTTGAGGATATCGGGACAGCAAGTCTACCTGAACGGTACATACAGCCGAGAGGCGCAGGTAGCTCCAGCGCGAGGCCGCACTGATCGTCAACGGATCCGCCGAGCCAAAAGTCCAAAAGGCAATGCCGCGAGTCCGAAGTGGCATTACGTGCTCTAGGACTTACGGCGGATCGAACGCAGAGTGGGGGTTGCTTCGGGCGGAATTTGTGCCAGCGCGTGCACGGACGATGAAATCGGCGGGCGCATTCCGCCTGTATTCACTGGATGGATTGGATGCCCGACTTGAGCGACAAAAGCGGATTGCAGGGACTCCCAGGCGTATCGAGAGTAGAGGGCGAGGCTTCAGCACCCTCGCACGAAGCTGAATACGACGTCGACCTATTCGTGATTGGGGGCGGGTCGGGCGGCGTTCGCGCAGCGCGGGTGGCGTCGGGACATGGCGCGAGGGTAATGCTCGCCGAGGAATACCGATTGGGAGGAACGTGTGTCATCCGCGGCTGCGTCCCGAAGAAGCTGTTCGTCTACGCGAGCCGTTTCAGCGACATGTTCGACGAGGCCGCAGACTTTGGCTGGCGCTTGGCGGTCCCACGTTTCGACTGGCCGTCCTTAGTCGCGGCGAAGGACCGCGAGATCACACGCCTGGAAGGGCTCTACAGCACGGGTCAAGAAAGTGCAGGCGTGGAGGTTGTGAGGTCCCGCGCCGTGCTCGAGGATGCGCATACGGTGCGCCTCCTCACTGACGGCCGTCTCGTACGGGCACGTACGATCCTGATTGCGACAGGCTCGCGGCCAGAACTGCCAACCTTCGACGGTGTCGAGCTCGGCATCACTTCGGATGAAATCTTCGACTTGAAGACACTCCCGAGGAAACTTGTCATTGGCGGTGCCGGATACATCGCGATGGAGTTCGCAGGCTTGTTTGCTGCATTGGGAAGCGACGTCACCGTGGTCTGCCGCGGAAGCAATGTTCTGCGTGGCTTTGACGAGGACGTGCGCCAAGCGGTCGCTGCGTCCTACATGAATCGTGGTATCAAGCTGATGGTTTGCGACAGTATTCGCCGCCTTGAGAGACAGGGCCGGCTCGCGGGGGGTGGCGACCGCCCGGGAAAAATTGATGTTACGACTGAACAGGGCGGGCGGCTGGAGGCCGACCAGGTGCTGCTCGCCTTCGGGCGCGCGCCGAACACAGCCTCGCTCGGACTAGACCGTGCGGGAGTCCAGACTCGGGCAGACGGCGCAATCATCGTCGACGCGAGCTCCCGCACGAATGTCCCGAGCATCTACGCTGTGGGTGACGTGTCGAACCGGTTTAACCTAACGCCCGTTGCGATTCGCGAGGGGCATGCGTTCGCCGACAGCGTTTTCGGCAACAAGGCTTGGCAGGTCGAATATTCCAATGTTCCGACTGCAGTCTTCTCCACCCCGGAGATCGGAACAGTCGGCCTGACAGAGCTCGAAGGGAGGGCGCAATACCCTGCTGTCGATGTCTACAAGGCTCGTTTCCGGCCGCTCAAGGCCGGAGTGACTGGCGATTGCGAGGCCGCGCTTCTCAAGGTCATTGTGGATTGCGCAACCAACCGGATCCTCGGGATCCATATTTTCGCGGACGACGCCAGCGAAATGATCCAGGTACTGGCGATCGCCGTCGGTAGCGGAGCCACCATGAAAGACTTCATGTCGGCCATGGCCGTGCACCCGACGATGGGCGAGGAGATCATCGCAATGCACGCTCCGACGGTCCGTTACGACCGTCGCGACGCGTCGTCCCCGCTCGTCAGGAGCGCCGCGCAGTGAGCCGCCGGCTCTCACCCGAAGGGGTGCCGGAACAAGAGCTGTTTCCAAACATACGATCGCGAAGTGCGTAGCGAGAACGTGTCTCTGCCGATCGATTGAAATTGGTCTCTGCGGCAGGATCCAGGGTCAAACGGCCAACTAAGGAGTGTGCTGCTCTCCTCAATGTGTAGTCCAAGAGAGCATCGTTGTCCGGGCAAGGGTGAGGTAGCCGGGTAGTGCAGTAGTTACGGGGGGGGTGCCGGATCGACGTGAGTATTTTCTTGTTACACGTTGAGTGATCAATCGGGATGCGTTCTCCGAAAGATTGTTTCTCCGCTCCATCTAAATGTGTCAACAGGAACAGCTTTTGTTATGCCCCAAAGGCCGGAGTGGAGGCGATGACGTACGTGCTCGCCGAGGAGCTGATCGGCTGCACCATCACAGTCAATGCGATGGCGCCCGGGCCGACGGCGACGGCGCTCCTTCCGGACGGCCAGCCTCAGGATGTGGTCGATCACCTTCCAAAGCTCGCGCCGCTCGAGCGCATCGGCGAACCGCAGGATATCGCCGTCGTTGCGCTCCTTGCCAGACCCGACGGTAGTTGGATCAACGGGCAGGTGCTGCGGGCCAACGGTGGGATTGTCTGAGGCTGCTCCGCGAGTTTACGCCGAGTGGAGGGAAACTATCATGCCGCGCTTCTACTTCGAATTTCTCGACGGGTCCGACCTCATCCATGACGACGGAGGTCTTGAGCTGGATAGCCTGGAGGCGGCCGAGCACGAAGCGGTACAGACAGCCGTGCAACTTGGACGAGACTGGCTGCCGCGGAAACGCAAGATTCGGCTAGTGGTGATAAACGACCAGCGCCAGCCGGTGATGGTCGTGAACCTGGAGCTCACGGTGGAGCGTCTGATGCCATCCCGGGCGGCAGGATCCTCTGATTCTCAAGCCTAACGAAAGGACATGGTAATGAGAATTAGAAGTCTCACCCATTTCATTGGTGCAGCCGTCGCTGCGATCGCACTCGGACCTGGGCATGCCCGGGGACAGCAGACAGCAGCGATTGGTGCTTCCGAGGGGGCGGGAGAGCCGGACCTGCATGAGACGGTGACGCCTGTCTCCGAGCGTGCGATCCCCAACGTTCCAGGCCGAAGCATGATGGCCGTTGTCGTGAGCTACCCACCCGGCGCGAAGTCGGCGGTTCATCGCCATGCCCCGTCGGCCTTCATCTACGCTCACGTGCTGTCAGGCGCCATCCGCAGCCAGGTCGATGACGGGCCTGCGAAAGTCTACCAGGCCGGCGAAGGTTTCTACGAGGAGCCAGGCGCACAGCACAGGGTCAGCGAGAACGCCAGCACCGATGAGCCTGCCAGCCTACTGGCTGTCTTCATCGTCGATCCCAAAGAGACCCCTCTGACAATACCGGAGCGGAAGTAAAAATCCGTCAAGGTTCGACACATCTGACAAGGAGCCTAAGATGACCAGCGATAGCATTGCCTACGAAGCCGTTCCGGACCAAGCCCATGCATTGATGATGGCATGGCGTGTGCATGAGTTTGGCCCTCCGGACATTATGCAGTTCGAGCGAATTCCTCGGCCAGCCCCTGGCCCTGGTGAGGTTCTGGTCAAGGTTAGCGCAGCCGGGGTTGGTCCCTGGGATGGTTGGATCAGGTCTGGCAATAGCGCCTTGCCGCAGCCACTCCCCCTGACGCTCGGCTCGGACCTGGCCGGCGTTGTCGAGGCCGTCGGGCCGGATGTGACTAACCTTCGCGTCGGAGATCAGGTTTATGGCGTCACGAACCCCCGGTTCATTGGGGCCTACGCTGAATACGCCGTCGCCTCAGCGGCGATGGTCGCACACAAACCAACCTCACTCAGCCACATCGAAGCGGCCTCGGTTCCCGTCATTGCCGTGACGGCCTGGCAGGGACTGTTCGACCAGGCGCAACTCATGACTGGCCAAACCGTGCTCATTCATGGGGCTGCCGGCAATGTCGGTGCCTACGCGGTCCAACTCGCCCGGCAGGCCGGCCTTCGGACCATAGCCACAGCTGCTGCGGAGGACCTCGCCTATGTGCGCGAGCTTGGAGCAGACACGGTGGTCGGCTACCAGAGCCAGCACTTCGAGGATGTGGCCCGGGATGTGGATGCCGTCCTTGATCTGGTCGGCGGTGACACGCAAACGCGCTCGTTCCAAGTCCTGCGTCGTGGCGGCAGGCTGATCTCGGCCGTGTCCCAACCCGACCAGAAGCTTGCGAAGAGCCTCGGCGTCGATGCAACCTTCTTTCTGGTCAACGTCACAACCAGGCACCTGACGGAGATCGCAGGCCTGATCGACAGCAGGACGCTGAGGACGCGGGTCGGTGCAGTCCTACCCCTCGCGGATGCACGCAAGGCCCACCTGATGCTGGAAGGCATACAGCGTCTGCCGAAAGGAAAGATCGTTCTTACAGTGACAGCGTAATTTCGGCGAGTTTGATGATCCAGTCTGCGCTTCACCGCGAGGGCATGGCAGCGGGACACGGGCCGCGCGTAGCCACCAACTGCAGTCCGCCCGAGCAAGCTCCCTTCCGGCAGTACATTACCAGGCCAGACTCGGACCGCCGTGCCGACGAGCCGGTGCAGAGGCGATCTGGGCCGGCATGAGCCATATTCAGCTAGAAAGTTGGAGAGGAGCCTTGAAGATCCACGGCATCTTCACTGCCGCTCGCGCCTTCGTGGTTGCTGGGAACCCTCGACGCTGGACGGTGGGGCCGATACGCTCCCGCCTGCATCCGATCATCCCGTGCCGACGGCTACCGCGAGGTTTCTGGAAAATGAGTTCCCGATAGCCGATTGGTGCGCGACGCAGCTCAGCTTGTTCGCAGGACCGAGAGCGGTTTTCTGTTTAGCGCTCTATGCGCGCCAAATATTGGGCGGCCTTGGCAGGCGAGCGCAAGGGCCTGATTTTTGTCCCGGAAATTCTCTGCGTCGCGGCTATGTTGCATGATTTCCGCTTGGCGGCAGATTATGGAGAAAGCCACTTGCGTTACGAGGTGGGTGGCGCAAACGCCGCACGTGATCTCCGGGGAGACACGGATTTTCGGAAGATGATAGCGAGCGAATCTGGCTTGCGATCGCGCCGCACACGAAAAACCGAATTTCCGGAGCTCTTCCTGATCGTCGCACCTATCACGGAAGGTACCGACGTGGATCTCGTGAGCACCTCGGCGAAGCTTGGCTCGCCCGTCTAGAAAAAGTGGCGCTCAATCATCGGATTTTCAGGGGGTTGATCATCGCAGTATCCCGTTCCAGTGGCTGTTCTCTTAGGCTGTCTGGAATCAATGTATCAACGTTGCGCAGCAATACAGATCGCGGCTAGGGAGGCCGAGAGTGGGATGGCAGTGTCCCGTGCCTTGATCATATTGGTCTTGTGTCAGCACTCGCTTTCCGACCGCACGAAGGGAGGTTCTGAGGTCTGCATTCCATGATCATCAGGCGACCCTGTAAATTAGCTCTTGTTATTTGATCATTCTCCAGCGGCGGCCATCCCGGGCCAGCAGGAAACCCGCCTCCTCGGGACCGGACGAGCCGGCTGGATAGAACTCCAGCCCTTTCGCACCTGCTCTCGACCAGGCATCGAGGAACGGCTGCACCACAGCCCAACCGGCTTCCACTCCATCAGCCCGCTGGAAGTGCAGAGCGTCGCCCGTCATGCAGTCGTAGATCAGCGTTTCGTAGCCCGTGCTCGGAGCAACATCGAAATGATCCTTGTACTTGAATGTCATGTCGACACTCTCTGCCGCAAGCACTGGCCCCGGCACTTTGGCATTGAAGCGTAACGTGATTCCCTCGTTGGGCTGGATCCGTAGAACAAGGAAATTCTGCCCTAGCCAGTCCACGGAGGTTTGCTCAAACATCGAGATCGGAGCCTGCTTGAACTTGATCGCCACTTCGGTCCGACGCGCCGACAGGGCTTTCCCGGTCCTCAGGTAGAACGGCACCCCGGCCCAGCGCCAGTTGTCGACCTCCAGCCGGAGGGCCGCGTAGGTCTCCGTGACGCTGCTGGACGACACATGCTCGGCCTCCCGGTAGGCAACGACCGGTTCGTCATTGACCCGCCCTGCCCGGTACTGTCCGCGCACCGAGTTCGCGAGCGCCTCAGCCTCGTTTGGAATCCGGATCGCCGCCAGCGCCTCTGCCTTGGCGTTGCGAACCCTGTCGGCTTCAAAGCGGGCCGGCGGCTCCATCGCGATCAGGGCCAGAAGCTGAAACAGGTGGTTGGGGACCATGTCGCGCAAGGCTCCCGTCCTGTCGTAGAAGCGCCCTCGCCGCTCGACATTGACGGTCTCGGCTACAGTAATCTGCACATGATCGATATGATTGCGGTTCCAGATCGGTTCGAAC
This sequence comes from Microvirga yunnanensis, assembly GCF_025460875.1. Classification (NCBI taxonomy): domain Bacteria; kingdom Pseudomonadati; phylum Pseudomonadota; class Alphaproteobacteria; order Hyphomicrobiales; family Methylobacteriaceae; genus Microvirga; species Microvirga yunnanensis. The sequence goes on along the minus strand of NZ_JAMXFI010000069.1, from coordinate 30,118 downwards.
AGTCCATTCGCAAAGCGCAGGAGCAGGATGTTCTGAACCGTCTCCTTGCCGAGGTAATGATCGATGCGATAGATCTGATCTTCGGTGAGAACCTCCAGCAACGCGCGGTTCAGCGCGCGTGCGGAGTTCAAATCTGTTCCGAAGGGCTTCTCGACGACCACCCGCCGCCATGGTGTCCCTGAGCCGCCCTCCTGGGACAGGCCAGCCCTCGCCAGCTCACGTGCGATGGGTTCGAAGGTGTCCGGCGGCATGGCAAGGTAGAACAGACGGTTGCCTCCTGTGCCGGCAGCCGCTTCGACATCTTCCAGGACCGTCCTGAGCCTGACAAAGGTTTCAGCATCGTCAATGCTCCCGGACACGTAGGCAGCGTGAGCCACGAGCCTTTGTGCCAGCTCGGGGCAAACCTCGCGCGTCGCATGAGTTTGGAGGTCTTCGAGCAGGTGTTGACGGAACTGCTCGTGGGTCTGAGGACTGCGCGCTACCCCGACAATGGCGAAGCGCTCCGGCAGCAGGCCCGTGGCCGCCAGGTTGTAGAGAGCCGGCAGGAGCAGTCGACTCGTCAGATCACCGGACGCACCGAAGATCACAAAGCAGCATGGGTCGGCGGCGGCCGCGCGAGACGCCTGCGTCATGAGCGGGCTCCTTCCGGCTTCCTGGCCTCGATATGACCGCCGAAGCCCTTGCGCATGGCCGAGAGGATTTTCTCGGCAAAGGTATGCTCCTGGCGTGAGCGGAAGCGTGCATAGAGTGCCGCAGAGAGAACCTCGGCGGGGACTGCCTCGTTGATCGCGGCCTGGATGGTCCAGCGTCCTTCGCCGGAATCCTCCACATAACCTGAATAGATACTGAGGTGCTCATCTTCGGCCAAGGCGGCTGCGGTGAGATCCAGCAGCCAGGAGGTAATCACGCTTCCCCGCCGCCAGACTTCGGCCACGTCGGCGACATTGAACTCGAAACGATGTTCAGGACGCAGAGCTGGGCTTGATGCGTTTCGCAGGATATCGAAGCCTTCGGCATAGGCCTGCATCAGCCCATACTCGATGCCGTTGTGTATCATCTTGACGAAGTGGCCGGCCCCGCTCGGCCCGGCATGGATGTAGCCCTGCTCTGCCCGGAGGTCACGTCCTTCCCGGCCGAGCGTGCCCGGCAGGTCGCCACGGCCGGGAGCCAGGGAGGCAAAGATCGGGTCCAGCCGTTCGACGGCGGCTGCCTCCCCGCCGATCATCAGGCAATACCCGCGTTCGAGCCCCCATACGCCGCCGCTGGTGCCCACGTCGATGTAGTGCAGGCCACGGCTGCGGAGTTCCTCCGCTCGCCGCACGTCGTCCTGCCAGAAGGTATTGCCACCGTCGATGATGGTGTCTCCCCTGTCGAGAAGGTCGGCAAGCTGCTGGATGGCTGTCTCGGTGATCTCACCCGCCGGCAACATGACCCAGACGTTCCGCGGGGCCCCCAACCTAGCGACGAGATCCTCAAGGCCCGATGCTCCGGTAGCACCCTCATCCACCAAGCTTCCGGCTGCTTCCGGACTGCGGTCGTACACGACGGCAGTGTGTCCCGCTTGCATGAGGCGCCGGACGATGTTTCCGCCCATCCGGCCGAGGCCCACCATTCCCAATTGCATCATTCATCTCCGAATATTTGTCGTAAAAACGCAAGGTTTCGCATTGACGCCTCCGGTGCTTGCTTCGTGTCACAGAGGAGATCGGTTGCGCCTGTCAGCCTAGCGCAAAACTTAGGATCGTCGGATCGGTTGTCCACCCGCGGAACACTTGCCTTCATTTGGCGCGTTACCATGGGACAACCTACGAATGAGATTATCCATGCCTGCGCGTGGAGAGGATTAGCCCGGCCGCGCAAGCTGGACGCCACGCGTCGCGCTGAACAGACCCGGCTCAAGGGCAAGTGAGCGAGCCTGCGCCTGTCCTGCAAGAACGTGCCGGGGGTCCAGATTCCGTGTCCGCGAGTCCGCGGCTTGGCTTTCTGCTTTGACGAGCAACTCGCGTACGTCTCAATACCGAGCCGAGGACGGAAGAAACATCACGCGTGGCACCGATTCAAAGCCAGTGAATTTTGCGACAAACCGCTTGCGCACAAGCCCCTTGCGCAACGTCAAGGTGCAAGGCGACTAAGTCTTCCGAAGAACACGGAATAGAGTTGCGGTGAGAGGAAAGCGGCATGGAACAGTCTCCCCAGATTGGTGACAGGATGACCGACAAATCAGCCCCGCCCGATGACCGGACTGTCCGTGACTGGATCGGGCCAGACGCATTCAAACATTGGGCCGAGCTGCGGAATTGGATTGAGGCATGCTACCCCGGTGTTTTCGCACCGGATTGGCTCTATAGAGGCAAGAACCGCGGTTGGTCCTTGCGATACAAGAAGTCCAGGGCACTCTGCACCTTCGTGCCGGAATACAGGCTGTTTTCGGTCGTAGTGGTTTTGGGGACAGCAGAACGAGAGAAGTTTGAGGCGCGGCGTTATGGCTGGCCCCGGCAAGTGGTCCAGCTCTACGATGAAGCCCGAACATACCCTGACGGAAAATGGCTGAACGTTACCGTCTCATCCGCAGATGATCGGCACGATGTGACGGAGCTTTTGACCATGAAGCGCCCTCCCCCACGGTCACGCGATTGAATGGCGCGAGAGTCCTAATTATCGGGCGCTGCGAAAGTCTGTGCATCAATACGGGCGAACTCAAGAGTTTTGCGACAGTGCCATTTTCTTGGTGCTTTCATGACCGACAATGCTCCGACTATCCCCGTAGTGACAAACTACCAGATCGGTAACAAGCAGCGTCTTCGCGCAAAGTTCTCAACCAAGATCGAAATCCGGCGACACTCGAAAGTCCGATTCCGCCCGAAAATATACTGGCTACGTTCGATCCCATCATAAGCGCTTCACGCCGGACTGAAACGAGCTGACCGAGGCTGCGGCAGTTTGGGACGAACATCGTTTCGACGGGCCGGGCGATCCGTTTACAGCCAGTCCCCTCTACGCCGTAAGAGGTAAGCTCGCGAAGGCGCTCTCACGGTTCAATCTTGGTTGCTGCGGGCTGGTTCCGCTCCAAATTCCCGGCTCACGCTGCGGCGCTGGCGACGTTGATCCACGAGGAGAGCGAAACCGCTCGCCCTCCTCACCTCCTCATGGGCGAACGCGAATGATCGTCTTCCCCGGGTGCCGCTTGGCTGGGTTAAAGGCGGCGATGGCCTCGTCGAGGGTTGAGACGACGCCGATATTTGTCCGCAGGCGTCCATCCCGCACCCGATGGACGATCTCACCCAGCTGGCTACGATCAGGCAGGACAACGAAATCGATCGTCAGGCCATCAGCCGGCCGTGCCTCGGTCGGCCCGGCGATGGTCACCAGCATCCCTCCGGCTCGGATCAAGCGCGCGGACCGGATCCCGATGGCGCCGCCGATCACATCGAACACCAGATCGACTGGTGCGACGTCTTCCAGTGCCTCGTTGTCGAGGTCGACAAACTCTTGTGCGCCGAAGTCGAGCGCCTTCTGACGGTCGGCACCGCGTCCGGTACCAATGACATAGGCGCCGAACTCGCGTGCGAGCTGCGTCACCATTGATCCGACTGCGCCGGCCGCGCCATGCGCAATAACCCTCTGACCCGGCCGAACGCGGCCGTGCACGACCAGGCCCTGCCAGGCGGTCAGGCCCGGCATCGCTACGCTCGCGCCCACCGTGAAGCTGACGTCCCCCGGCAGGGGCGCGAGGTTGCGCGCTTCGATAGCCACATACTCCGCCAGGGTGCCGCTCCGATACGAGTCCGTGAGGCCGAATACCCGCTGTCCGACCGACAGGCCCGTCGTGCCATAGCCGAGGGCCGTGACCACTCCGGCCAGTTCTTGCCCAGGGATCACCGGCGTGCGTTCACGGCCAAGGCGATCAGTCCAGGTCGAGGGCCACGTCAGCTCACCCGAGGTAAATCCAGAGGCATGAACCTCAATGATGACGTCGTTGATCGCTGCCCGCGGCTCAGGGCGCTCCGCCAGCGTCATCCCGGCCGCTCCCGCAGCCTGGTCCGTCACAACGATTGCCTTCATTGTCCGCCTCCTTCGGTGCCGTCGGTCATCTTCCGAATTCCTGCGCCGCGAAGAAAAACGTAAGATGGCGAAACTCGATAATCCAATGACCTGTGGCAATAGAGTCGATGCCCTCGACGCAGCACCCGAAGCCAAAGGTGCGGCACAAAAAGTCGATTCCCACGCCGAAGCGAAGTGTTACTGGGTCGGAAGTGATGTTTTCGAGACGGCGCCAGCGTCGCTCAACTGCGCATCGGTTCGCCGCGGAAGCCGTTTGCGGCAGATTTAAGCCTGTCATCGCTCGCCTCGAACGCGCAGTGCCGGTGTGGGGGCCGTGCTGAAGCCCCTCGCGGCGGCGAGAGTGCGGCGTTGCCCCCTGCGAGGACCCGCTCAAGCGGATATTTCGGCGACCGAGAGGAGGTGTTCACCGGCCTATCGTTCCGGCTGACTTGAGTTACATTTGGTCGCGAATTGACTTGCTCGGGCAGCACAGGGCTGTCTCGAGCCTGTGCTCCAAGAGGACGCCGACGCTACCGACACCATACCTCGCGGGAATGGAAATCATAACGATCGGACATTTCGTAATGAAGAGCTGCCAACGTACTCTCAACCGGAGAGGCTTAACTTGGGACTCGATAGATTGCGGGCGCTTACACCCGCCGCACGTGACGATCAAGGTCTGGACCGAAGGTAATTTGACGACTCGAATCACGCAACTGCATGTCACCGGCCTGTGCTGGAACTCCTGACGCAGTTAAGCAATAACTATGGAGAAGTGAATGCTGATGCCCCGCCGGCCGGTTCCCGAACTGCGCGTGCCGACACTTGATCACGGAGACTTTGATCTTGCGGCGAACGCGCCAATGCTATTCACGTTGGTGTGCTTTTACCGCGGGCTCCATTGCCCGGTCTGCCTCAAGTATCTGCGCGACCTGGAATCGCTAATTCCTGAATATGAGCGTCGCGGCACCAAGGTCATCGCCGTCAGCTCTGACGTTCACGAGCGGGCCCAGCAAATGGCAGACAAGGTCGGCCCGAATTTGCGATTTGGACATTCGCTGCCACTCGCGGTTGCTCGCCAATGGGGGCTCTATATCTCGTCGTCACGTGGAAGGACATCTATTAATATCGAGGAGCCGCCGCTATTTTCCGAGCCGGGCATATTCCTCGTCAAACCGGACGGCACCTTGTACTACGGCGCGGTTCAAACAATGCCATTCGCACGTCCGCTGTTCTCGGAATTGCTTCAGGCGATCGATATCGCCCTCGCCAAGGACTATCCAGCGCGTGGCGAGTATGATGGCCCTCTCTGACTCGGCGCAGAACAGCAAAACCAAGACAGCGCCGCCAGAACTCGAAAAGGGCATTCCGAACATTCCTGACAAGTCGCTGCTTGCGTTAAAGGTCGAATATGCATCGGGGCAGCTCCCGTCCCGCATACCGATGCAAGGTCTGCCTTCAACGACGGCTACGTGACTCCCGACCCCACTGAGTCGAAGGTAAATGACGGCGACGCACGCATCTACAGCGCAGGTAAGCGCGAGTCGGAGCCGCTCGGAGTAGTCCATGCGGTCAGCAGCAACGCTAGTGAGAGCAGGCCGGGGAAGTCGCTCGCGGTCGTCGCCGGCTCCGACGACAAGGTGTTCACCACTCCTCTAAAGTAAAGCCATACCAACCAGAGCTATGACGGCAAAATTCAACTGCAGCCAAGGCGTCCTCGGCGCACCCGAGGCGCTCGGGGAAGGCTATGGATATGCCATGCAGAGCGGTCTTCCGGCCGAGCCGGCGGACGTTGGCTCTTTGCGGGACCCGCATACGAACAACTGTGCCTGTGGTCTCGAGATGCACACCTGCGACCTCATTGCGAATGTGGTTGAGATAAGAAGGCCTGCTCTGGTATCGGCCTCAGAGGCAAGCGGCAGCTCTTTCAATGCGGCGGAGAGCGCTACTCGCATGGCCGAAACGATGGTGCCGGACAGCGCGTAGCAATGAACGACCGACTTACAGCATTAAAACTCTTCGCCCGCGCAGCTCGGGTCGGGAGCTTTTCGAGCGCAGGCCGCGAGCTCGGGCTCTCTCAGCCGTCGGCCTCACGTCTGATCGCGGCCTTGGAGGCTGACGTCGGTGCGACACTGTTCAGGCGGACAACTCGCGCAGTCACGCTGACAGACGCTGGGGCGACCTACTTGACGCGCGTGGAAGCGATCTTGACCTCACTTGAGGAGGCCGACCATGAAGCTCGCGGCACCGGAGAACTGCGAGGAGTGCTTCGGGTAGGAACCTCGTCGAGCTTCTTGCTTCGCGAGATCACACCCAGGCTGCCAAAGTTTTTTTCAGCGCATCCGGCGCTTCGTGTCGAGTTGTTGTCTAACGATCGGTATCAGGATCTGGTCACCGAGGGCATCGACGTTGCCTTCCGATTCGGAAACCTGCCTGACTCAAGCGCGACAGCGAGAAAGGTGATTGACGTCCCGCGCGTTCTCGCAGCCTCTCCTCTCTATCTTGAGAAGCACGGCACGCCGATGAAGCCGTCAGACCTTGCTCACCATGCAGTGATCATTGGCCCCGCCCATGAATCGCCGACGTTCTCGTTTCGCAAGGAAGGGCGTGTTGCATCCGTCCGTGTGCAAAGTCGATTGGTGGTAACGATCATTGAAGGTGCCATCGCCAGTGCAAAAGCAGGGCTAGGTATCGTGGCCGTAAGCCTCCAGAGTGCGAAGGCTGAGTTAGAAAGCGGCGAACTCATTCGTATTCTGGCCGACTGGGACTTCGGTTCGTTGGAAGTCAATGCGTTGTTCGTTGCAGGGAGGATCATCAAGCCTGCTGCGCGGGCATTCACAGACTTCCTTGTCGGAGAGCTTCGATGCTGAGTCCGTGGAGCGGGCTTCGCGGTTATAGATATGATAGCTATAGTTGCTGAACACTCCGGTTCGAGCGGATGCCGTACAGTCATCTCCGCCCGGACTCTGAGACTTGCTTTTGCACTGCTAACGACCTGCGTAGTCAACCAAACCAGTGGACGGAATCGAGAAGCCCATCATCCGTTCCTCTCTTGTATATCGCAAGGCGGGACCCGCTGACAGGATGGACGCTCAGACTCAGATCTGGTAATCGCCAAAGCCAAAGCCAAGGCGGTGCCGGCAGCCGCCATTGTGGAGCGGGCGCTCATGGGGTCCTCCCTTTTGGCGGTCCAAACTACCTGCGGCCGGGCCAAAAGGAAGTACCAAGAATTGGGAGAAATCGCATACTACGGCGGAATGAGCAAGTCGCTGAATCTGAATCTAAAACGTGCTGCAAAAATACCTTTGGCGGAGCAGATCCGAAAGGGAATAGCCACAGCTATCGAAGATGGAGTGCTCGCGCCCGGCGCGCGCTTGCCGTCATGGCAGGATCTCGCTGCCCAACTTGGGGTCGCGCGCGGTACGGTGCGGGCCGCATACGAGAAGCTGGCTGCGGCCCAGTTGGTCGAGGCCTCGCGAGCTACTGGCACACGGGTCGCCCAGCGGTCCCGGGCCCCCGTCAGGAGTAAGGAGCCGCCGGACGCAGGCTCGTTTATGAGGACCTACCTAGAGAGAACGCGCGGACCTGCGTTCTTCCAGATGGGCGTGCCGGCACCCGAGACCTTTCCGGCGACGCTGTTCGCTCGCATTCGGGCGCGCGCAGTTCGCGCCGAGGCGACTGTTCCTCCTCTCTATCCTGACCCGCGCGGCGAGCTCGAGCTGAGGAGGGAGATCGCAAGCTATTTAGCTGTCGCTCGAGGCATCACCTGCTCGCCATCGCAGATCATGATCACAGGTGGCTTTTGTGCAGGGCTCGGCTTGGCGCTAAACGTTTTGGGCCTCGCCGGACAAACGGCCTGGATCGAAAACCCAGGATTGGCCTGGACCAGAAGAGGACTTGCGCTCGCGCGCTTGTCCCTTGCTCCGATCCCGGTCGATGCTGATGGGATTAATGTAGATTATGGCATGTTCCATCATCCTGGCGCGAAGCTCGTACTTGTAACACCTGGGCAGCAGGCACCTCTCGGCCCCACCTTGTCGCCCGACAGGCGCGTGCGACTGCTCGAATGGGCCTCCGCGAACCAAGTTTGGGTGATCGAGGACGACTATTTGAGCGAGCTACAGCTCTCGGGCAGGGCCGCACCTGCGCTCGCCTCGCTCGACCGGGATGGGCGGGTCATCCACATTGGGTCCTTTAGCAAGACGATAAGTCCGACAATTCGGCTGGGCTTTCTGATCGCGCCGCTCGAACTCGCCTCCCGGTTCGCTGATGTGGCGGCATGTCTCGCGCCAGCACCGTGCCCCGCGGTGCAGGTCGCGACCGCCGAGTTCATGCGCGAGGGCCACTACATACGCCACCTCCGCCGCGCGAAACGCGTCTATGCCTCCAAGCGTCAAGCGTTGTTAGATTGCCTTCACAGTGCGATCGGCGCCGATCAGGTTTCCACGCCCGGCCTCGCCGTACTGCTGAAACTTCCCAAGGGAACTTCGGACATAGCTATAGCTCGTGGAGTCTCGGCATTCGGCATGTCTCCGTCACCCCTTTCAGCCTGGTATGTAGCGGCTGATGAAGTCGAGTCCGGGTTGCTGCTTGGACTTGCAACCACGCCAACGAAACATTTGGCTCGATCCTGCGACCGCCTATTCGAAGTAATCCGTCGGCTCGGTTGAGAGGTTTGCGGTCGCATCATTGGCTCTCGATCAAACCGTTCTTTTCGGTTGCGCGGGGGTGATCTGAAGAGGCCCGCTCGGCTCTGCGCCGGACGAGAGGCATGACGACCTATATCGGAGTGCCACGAACGGCATGCGAGGCGCGAAGTCTGGGCACCTCCCGGTGGGCCTTCGAATGCTTCGTCGTGCAAATGAAAAGTCCCGCCATCCGGCGCTAGATCGGGAAAATGCATTTGAGTTATTTATGCGGATCATGAATGACCCAGAGTGGCGTGCGGGCTTCTTGCCGGCTTCGCCCACCCTGTGCGAGCATCTGCCAGGGTCACGGCGCGAACTTCGCCGCCCAACAGCGTGAGCAGCGGCTGCAATGGGTGCGATGTCAGCGCCTGAACGCGGCGCCGAACTCTCTTTATGCCGAAAGGTCGTCTTCAGGTGGCATGCAGGTTGCTGCATGACGCGCTACAGCATCACACCGCGCGGCAATAACGATCGTCTATGGACTCGATGGCCAGAGGTGATTTCCTTCGCTGACCTCGCAGGGTCATTTTACAAAGAAGTCGATCTCCTTGAGTTCAGCATCCGGCACCGCGATGACGCCGCGTCAGCTCCTGGCACAAGAGTGAGAAAGCCGCACAGTTTCTGGAGCAACGCGGCGCCTGGTTCCTGTTCCTGCTCTCGTACAGTCCGGACAGGAATCCTATTGAGCAACTCTTCGCCAAGATCAAGGCGCTCCTGCGCAAAGCCGAAGCCCGCACCTTTGACGCGCTCTGGCGGGCCGTTGGTGGAATTTGCGTTCGGGTCAAGGCAGAGGAATGCCGCAACTACTTCACCGCCGCGGGCTATGGATTCGTCTGAACCGCCGGTGCTCTAGCTAATGTGATGATGTCCTCCTAGCTTTTAGAGTGACGGGTCAGCGGTCGGTCGAGGTCGCGGGTCAGCCGGACGGCGGGATCATCGACTGCCGGCTTCCTGTGGCACTCACGATCATCTCGACAGCGGAAGCTAGCTCAGCATCGTCCAGCTCAAGGAATCCGATGCTGTCGATGGAAGCCTGCCTCACCCCATCGAAGACCTCGATCCAGAATGGCGGCAGGCCGAAGGCTACGTCCTTGGGACGAATATCGCTCAGGTGGACGTCGAGAGGTCCGATTCGCACCACGATGGGTCGCGAGTTGTCTGTATCCACATCCTGAGACACGAGCCGGATATAGGCCCGGATGATGACCTGTTCGATCTCATCGGCGCGAACGCCGGAGGACAGGTGGTAATCGACACAAGCTTGCCTCGCGAATGCGTTCATTAACATTGTCAATACTTCCAGATGTGGGACCTCGGATTGCCAGCACGGCTAAAGCGACCTTTGGTTCGGTGTTGGATATGTGTAGCATGGCTTAGCAGCCTCTGGCCCTGTGCAGCAGGCTCGATCAGCACACGGCCGATGGTGTGGAATCCGAATTGAACGCGCGTTAATCTCCAGCACTGCTTGGCGCCGTAATCCTCTACGCGGCGAGTGGCATCTCTTCGCGTTCGGCTTGGCTCGGCATCTCCGACGCGTGGTGCTGGGCCGTGATGCCCCTCAGGGCGTAGAGCACGGCAGCCGGCGACGGATCCTCGTGCACGATGTACCCTTGGGCCGAGTCCCTCGCCTGCGAGGCGGCCAGCACGGCAGCTAGATCGGGATGGTTGTCGTGATACTCATCGGCGAGAATCCAGCCATCGATCATGCCCGGCAGACTGGCACGGCTAAAGAGCCAGTCGCTCAGGGAGTGGAACGCCTGCTCTCCAGGCCCGGTCGCCACGACGTCGAAATGCTCAGCCCGAAGTTCCTGCGCGAGCAATTCCAGAACCAGCGGGTTGGTATTGACGAGTAGGCTGTGTTCCTGATTGGTTGTACTCATCGCGACCTCCTGATACCAAATTATTGCTCCGGAAGATCAGGTAGAATTTCCACGGGGCCATTCAATATTAGTAAGTTAATACTTACAGCGGACTGATTTCCATCAGACGTGCATCTACGTCGGTAACCGGAAAGTACAGGAGGCCTATACTTTGGATTGGCGTTCTTGCATTATGCCGTGGCCGACTTAACCTGCGATCGGTTCATTTCTTGCAACCGGAAGCGCGTCTTGCGCGGATCGCAGATAGTCGACGTAAGGGCTTGGTCATTGTGCTTTGCCGAGCCAGCACCTTGGCCGAGAGTGCGTGGGCGGAGACGTCTGAGTGGCCTCATCCGCACAGTCCCAGCGATGTTTCTTGGTTCGGCGGATGGCTCAAACAGAACGTCCCGGCTCAGGGGCCGGTGAGCAATTATCTTTGGTCTTTGCAGTTGAATTGCGGGAGCAGGATGCGGCTCGAGGTGAGATCGAACAGCGTCTAGCCGGTCTCGACAGGCGTTCGTCGCTCTTGTCCAGCCGCGGGTTGGTGGTCAACCGAGCGATTGTCCGCTCGATCACCCACCTGCGCGGAAGCACCTAGAAACCGCTCGGGCGCGTGGCGGCTCGGATCCAGCCTTCATCCAGACCGCATATCCAGCCGACCAAAGCTGCGTGATCGACAGCCTCCAACCAAAAGTACTAGGCCTAATCCATCAACCCGCGATAGCCTGTGTGGGTCCATATCAGCTCGACGGCCGGAAACAGCTTTTGCAGACCTACTGAGACGGCTTGGGTGCAGTTGAAAGATCGGCGACCATAGATAGGATTGGATAGCCAGCCAACGACCTCGCAGAGTTCAAGATCACCCACGCCGTCTCAATAACAGCAGCAACTCCACTCCTGCGCAGTCGTGAAGGCCGGTTAGATGCACCTTAGTCCTCAGCGCAGTGCCTCGCGTATCAACGAGCAGATGGCGCTTGCGGCCGTTGAACTGTAGGGTCGAGGTAGGGCGCGGTGACGCATCAGAGTACGCTCCGTTTCCCTTCCCAGCTCATCAAACCGGAAGTGCCGATTTCCCGCATCCGGCCTTCCACCGGGCTTCATCGTCAGGTTCACGGCGATGACTGCAGGTGCCTGCGCCGGAGGCGCCGCACGCCCAGCTGCCGTAAACCTACTCACGAGAGGACTGCTCCGCGCCGCGGCCTTATACCTTGTGCCGCTAACGGAGGAAGTTGCCTATGGACCATAGACATGGCGAACAATGGTCCCGTACGCTGGCGCCATAGCCCTGTAGGCGAAGTACGTCGACCGACTGCCCAACAGGCGGTTCAATCGCGTCCGCACGTCCGCCCGGATACCCTTGCCGCCTGGCGTCAACAGTTCGCTGGCCTTCAGCTTGTGTGCTGTAGGCTGTTCTTGGATGGGGCTGTATCCAGATACCAACGCCCCTCAACGAGGCTATCGTTTCGTTGAGCGTCGGCCGAGCTTCGTCATGGCCTCCTTCGCCCAGGTCAGGGCGTCACCCGCGCGGCCACGGCTGAGAGTGACAAAGTCGTCAGCATAGCAGACGATGTGCGTGTGAACGGCCTCGCCCTAACCCTTTACCGCCAGAAGTTCAGGCCCTCGGCCGTGCTCGACCGTTCCTAGGTCATGACCAGTTTCGGCGTCCTCGCCGCGGACGGCGAACGCGAGGTGCGGCGCCAGTGATGGGACTATTCCCACCCCATGATGCGAATGTCCAAGCTGAAGTTCTTAGTCGTTCCCACCCCTGAGGAGGCCGAGGCCTATCCGTACTCGCCGTCTGACCGAGCGGGAGATGATCGAGATGTGAAACGCCAAGATCATGAGCGGCACCGGCGCGCAGGTCGTGGGGCAGTTGAACGCCTAGCAGCAACACCTGGGCGCCGACGAACTCATGTTGCTGAACCACGGGCATTCGCCCCGGGCCATCCATTGCTCGACCGAAGTCATCGCCGATGCCTACGGCATCCCTGGGAATCATTCCGATCAAGTGACCGGCACATGACCTTCAGGGCCAATGGTCAATCCCTACATGTCAACGCCGCCAAGCCGACGAGGCCGAGGCGTACGTCAGAGAAATCGTTAGCGTCAATGGGTGCTACTTTCACTTGATCCGGGAATCCGATGCAATCCGCGACACGGAAGGCGTCGTCGTTGCCGACCTCCGGCACGCACGCGACCAAGGCCTCCAGGCCATCGACGAGTTGCGACGGGAGGATCCTCCCGCTGGCGCCTGGGAGGGCTGGGAGCTGGTGGCGACCGACGCAACGGACGCCGTCCTTTTCTCGATCCGGCTCGATGCCTGCGAAAATCCGTCGGCGATGAGCAGTTTCGAACATTGAACTGGCCCGCGAGCCAACGACGTCATCAACCAGCCCCTACCGAGCGACACCTTCAGCCCGCTCGTCAGGTCCGGCTGGCGTGACCTTCGGTTCAGCCAGGGCCGCCTCCGGGCGTCCGACCTCCACCGGGCCCGACGTCATGGCCTGTAATCGGGTCGGTCCCGAGCGAAGCAGGATCTCGCGGAAGCTCGGATGCATGGATCCGTCGAGATAGGTGTAACTCACGGCCGCCCGACCCGAGGCAACGATATCATTGATGCGAGCCTCGTCCCTCTCCCGCTTGGCCGTCACCATCATGGCGGCTCCCGCCTCGACCGTGTACGTGGGGCAGGCAGCCCCGGCGTAGAACCGCGCACTGGGATCGTTCGGGCTGGCATTGAACACGTAGCGTCGGCCACAGCTCGCAACCTTCGGAGGCCGGCGGGTCGCCTCGAAGTGATCCGAGCCCTCCTTCAGGTTGCGCCAGAACGCGATATGCGGGCTGGCCCGGTGCTCGGCCAGATTCTCCGGCGTCATGCGGAAGGGGAAGGATTGAACCTGGAAGCCCTCCTGCCCTCCCCGCATGGCCTCCCGCGCCAAGGCAAAGAGCTCGCCGGCGCCGTCATCCGTCATGGCAAAGCAGCCCGAGGACGAGCAGGCGCCGTGGATCATCAGCGCCGAGCCCGTCCGGCCGAGAGCCCGGTCTAGCTCGTTCGGGAAGCCCAGATCGAAGGACAGGTAGAAGGCAGAGTTCGGGTTCATCTGGCCCGCCCGCACGGTGTAGAATCCCTCGGGCGTCTGCCGGTCACCCTCCTCCATCTTCGGCCCGAGCTGCCCCGACCAGCGGCAGACCGGGTAGGTCTTGAGAAGCCCATACTGACCAGACGCGTTGCGCTTCCAGACCTCCAGCTCCGCCTCCTTCTTGAAGACCCGGATGAGGATCGGATCGGCGACCGACATCCCCTTCGCCTGCATGCTGGCGACGAGCTTCGGCGGCACGGGACGGAGGTGTTTCTGATCACCAACCGTCACACATCCCGCCAGGGCCGCGACAAGGATCACTCCGCTCAAAACACCACGCGCTGAGTTCATCCGCATTCCACGAAAATTTGGTTGCTGAAGTCTGGTTGGACGCGCCGTGTTCAGGCCGGGCAGACGACTTCCCCACATCGGTCGAGGGCAGCGACGATCCCACCGATGGCCTTGGGGCCGGGATAGCCAAGCACACCCACGCCGCCCGCCACGAAGGACGGCGTCGCCGCCAGGCCGAGATTGGCCGCGAGCTGGATCTGTTCGCGCAGCATTCCGCCGGCCGTCTCGCTGTCGGCTATGGGCTCGATCTGGCGTCGCGGGACACCGAGGTCCTCGGCGACCTTGAGCGCCCGTGTGCCGTCGTTCGTGCCCGGCATGGCGAACAGGCGCTGGTGGAACTCGTAGGTCACGGTCGGTCCCTTCAGCAGGAAAAGCGCGAGCTCCACCTTCGTGGCCTGCATCGACGCGAGGGACAGGATGGCGTTGTCGATCAGCCCGAGGCGGAGTTCCGGCGTCTTCCTCACGAGAGCGTGCAGGTCCTTCACGGCCACCCGGCAGTAGGGGCAGTTGTAGTCGTAGAACTCATAGAGCGTGACGGCGGTGCTGTTCGAGCCGACCCAGATCACGCTGGGCAGGTGCTCGATCTCGCCAGTCAGCTCGACCAGCAGACGTGCGTTGGGCACAGGCTTGCCGTCATCACCCTTCAGCGGGAACGAGACCTCCCCGCTTTGTGCCTGGGCAGCCTTGAAGGATGAAGGGGCCAGAAGACCGAGCGCGGCGCCTTGGATGATCCGGCGGCGGTCGAAGGTCATCATGTCATTCCTATCAAGTTCACGGTGGAGAAATGCACCAGTGGCGGTCACAGGACGACCACCTTGCTGCCCGCCGGGACGCGACTGTAGAGGTCGATCACGTCCTGGTTCATCATCCGGATGCAGCCGGAGGACACGGCTTCGCCGATGGTTTCCGGCTCGTTGGTACCGTGGATGCGGTAGAGCGTGTCCTTGCCGTCCTTGAACAGGTACAGCGCGCGGGCGCCGAGAGGATTGTCCGTGCCGCCGTCCATACCCCCGGCCCATTTCCTGTAGCGCTCCGGCTCGCGCCTGATCATGTCGGGCGTCGGCGTCCAGCGCGGCCACTGCGCCTTGTGGTTCACGGTCGCCGTGCCCTTAAACTCCAGCCCTTCCTTGCCGACGCCGACGCCGTAACGCAGCGCCTTGCCGCCCTCCTGCACGAGGTAGATGAAGCGTGCGTTCGTATCGACCACGATGGTGCCCGGCCTCTCGCTGGTCGCGTAGTCCACGAGCTGACGCACGTTGCGCGGCTTGAGCGTGGTGGGATCGACACCGGGCACCGGATACTTGTCGGTGTTTACCGCGGCATAGCGCTCGGCCGTGACCGGATCGACAGCGGGTGCCGCAGCCGTCGGTGGCGGCGGTGCGGCCGTGGTGTTGCAGGCAGCCAGCGCGGCCGGCAGGATCAGGACGAGCGCGCGGAAAAGGCCGATGAGCCGTGTGAACTTGAACATGGAATTCCTGTCGGAGGGGGAATGGGCGTCGGAGGAGGAGTGGCGTCTCACTGCTTGCCCCGTGCTCGGGCGTCAGCGACCGCCTGCCGGAACGGCTCGTAGGTGAGCGCCCCAGAGGCCTTGAACAGGCCGATCAGGTAGACCGGCGTTCCCGACAGCCCCAGCGTATCCGCCTGGTCGAGGTTACGCTGGACCAGCACTTGGATCTCGGCGCCGCGCTGCTTCAGGCGCTCCATGTCGACGTCGGATGTCATGACCGCCTCGGTCATCCTCTCCTTCCCGATCCACATGCCAGGGATGGCCATCAGGGCGTGGTGCACCTCCTCGTACTTGCGCTGGTGCTTGGCGGCCGAGGCGAGCTGCGCTCCGTGGAAGGAGGCTGGCGTGAGGATGGGCCAATCCTTGTAGACGAGCCGGATCCTGCCGTCGGCCTTGACCAGCCTCTCCAGTTCCGGGGCCGACTTCTTGCAGAAGGGGCAGTTGTAGTCGAGGAACGCCACGATGGTGACGTCGCCCTTCGTGTTGCCGCCGACGGGCGCCTGCGGATCGTTCAGGATCGCATCGACGGAGATTCCCTTGTCCTGAGCCGTGGCCGGGACGGAAAGCGCGACGAAGGCGAAGGACAAAGCCGTCAGCCATGCGGCAAGGAGGGACTTAGTGAGGTGGTGCATCGGGTTACTCCCGTGGGCGAGGATGGGAACGAACGGCCAGGTCACAGGCCTGCGAGATTGATCGTGTCGAGGAAAAGGTTGGCGTCGACGGCCCCGACCAAGCGGGTTCCGGGCCTTTCCCGGCCGTCCCTCGGATCGACGACAAACATCGTCGGCGGACCCGGCACCCGAAGATGCTCCATCAGCGCGCGGTTGCCTGCATCGACGGCGGTCACGTCCGCCCGCACCAAGGCGATGGCCTCAAGCCGCCTCTTGATGGCGGAATTCGAGAAGACGCGGGCATCGATGCTCTTGCAGGTCGGGCACCACTCCGCCGTGAAGTACGCTAGCACCGGCTTCCTCTGGCTGCGAGCGCGCTGGACCGCCGCATCGAATGCCCCCCGTGTGGTGACATGGGCGAAGGCCAGTTCCGCGGCCTGCGGCTGCGCCCGTTGAGGCAAGAGCGCAAGGCCCGGAAGAAGGGCTGCGTACGTCAGCACCGTCCGGCGCGAGCACCTGTCGGCCCGCGCGGAAGCATGGGAACGGGAAGAACCGACACCCATCACGCACCGGCCGCCGTGAGCTTGTCGAGGAAGCTGTCCGCGTCGATCGTTCCGATGGTACGGGCCGGAACGATCTCCTGGCCCGTTTTCGGGTCAAGGAACAGGATCGTCGGCGGACCCATGACGCTGAAGCGCTGCATGAGGGTGCGGCTGCCCCCGGTGTAGTCCGTCACGTCCGCCTTGATGAACGCCACGTCCTTGAGCCGTGCCCGCACGGCCGGATCGGCGAAGACGCTGCGCTCGATCTCCTTGCAGGTGACGCACCACTCGGCCGTGAAGTCGACGAGGATCGGCTTGCCCTGTGCCTGGGCCGTGCTCACCGCGGCGTCGAACTGGTCGGGCGTGGTCACGCTGGTGGCCGCTAGCTCGGTCGCTGGCGCGGGTTGCGATGCGCGGGCCAGGAAGGCGAGCGGCTGGAGCGGATCGGTCGCTCCGCCCGCCGTGCCCACGACCAGGGTGCCGCCATAGAGCACCGCCGCGATGCCCGCCGCCTTCGCGACCCGGCGGACGGGACGATCGGGTGCCGGATCGAAGGCGCCGAGGAAGACGCCCGATCCGATGGCGAGCAGGGCCCACAGGGCAAGAGTCACCTGGGCGGGGACGATGCGGGCGAGCATCCAGACGGCGACACCCAGGAAGACGACGCCGAAGACCTGGTTGACCCGCACCAGCCATGGTCCCGACTTCGGTAGGGCCTTGGCCCCGAGGGTGCCGTACACGATCAGCGGGAGGCCCATGCCGAGGCCGAGCATGAACAAGGCCGCCGCGCCACGCGTCAGGTCACCCGTCTGGGAGACGTAGATCAGCGCCGCCGCCAGCGGCGGCGTCACGCAGGGACCGACGATCAGGGCCGAGGTGAAGCCGAGGACGGCGGCCGGAAGCGACCCGCCCATGCCGGAGGTCCGGCCGGAAACGAGGTTGGTCCAGGAACTGGGGAGCTGGAGCTCAAACAGGCCGAACATCGACAGCGCGAGGACCGCGAACAGCACGCTCATCGCGCCGAGCGCCCACGGCGTCTGCAACGCCGCCTGCAAGTTCTGGCCAGACCAGGCCGCGGCGATGCCCATCAGGCCGTAAGCGGTTGCCATAGCTAGCACGTAGGCTGTCGAGAGCGCGAGGCCACGGCCGACTGACAGCCGGCCCCCGCTGCGGGCCAGCATGCCTGACAGGATCGGGATCATTGGCAGCACGCAGGGAGTGAAGGCGAGCAGGACGCCGAACCCGAGGAAGGTCGCCAGGACCGACGCGAGGTTGCCGCCCATCCAGCCATCGCCCTGCCCGTTGTCCTGCCGCGTCCCGGAGGATCCTTCCGCAGAGGCGGACGGGGCCGTCTCCGGCATCCCGGTGCGGCCGGAGGCATCGACGGGCGCCGCCGGCTCCGCGCTGGCGGCACTTGCCGTCGTGCCCTCCCGGGCATCCGCGACCGCAAGTGTCGCGAGGTCGACGGACTTGGTCACGGGCGGGTAGCAGATTCCGAGCTTCTCGGCGCAACCCTGGTAGGTCACCCGGAGCGACTGCGGCGAGCCGGCCGCCACAAGGGCATCCTCCGGAACGGTGGCCCACGCTACATCGTGATAGACCTCAGTCTGCCCGAAGGTCGGATCGTCCTTCCGCTTGCCGGGGCTGGTCTCGGCCAGGATCGGATCGGCACCGACCCCGGAAGGCGTGACGATCACCTTGTCGCGGTACAGGTATGTGTCGGGTGCGATCGCCCAGTTCAGGTCGATGCCTCCGTCGGCGCTCCTCGCGGCGCTGAGGCGGAAGACCTCGTCCGGTGTCGGAATCTTGAATTGCGCCCACGCTCCGGCTGCTCCAGGGAGCAGAGCCATGAACGCGAACAGGATTCGAACGGGGTGCTGGGACACGTGGGGCCTCGCGACGGGGGTGGTTTCCCCTACCCTCCCGGCCAACCTTAAGGCAGCCTTAAGCCTGGCCGGCGACGAAGCCCGGGGAGGTTCCTGATGCGTATTCTCGTGGTTGACGACGATGAGGTGTTGCTCGACGGCCTCAGGGTCGGCCTGGGGCTTCACGGCTACATGGTCGATGGCATGGCCTGCTGCGGCGATGCCCGGACGGCCCTCGAGACCGCCGAGTTCGATGCGGTGGTGCTCGACCTGATGCTGCCGGACGGCTCCGGCCTCGACGTCCTGCGCGAACTGCGCCGGCGACACGACACCACGCCGGTTCTCCTGCTGACCGCCAGGGACACCGTGGCCGACCGGATCAGCGGGCTCGACAGCGGGGCCGACGACTATCTCGGCAAGCCGTTCGATCTCGACGAGGTGGCGGCGCGCCTGCGTGCCATCGCCCGCCGGGCCTCGGGACGGGCGGCCCCGGTCATGGCCTGGAACGGGATCGTGCTCGATCCGGGCCGCCGCACGGTCGAGGTCGATGGGCGCGCGGTCGGCCTGTCACGGCGCGAGTTCGCGATCCTCGAGGCGCTGATGGCGCGCCCGGGCGCGGTGCTGTCCAAGGACCAGCTCGCCGACCGCCTGTACGGCTGGCAGGACGATGTCGAGAGCAACGCGGTGGAGGTGCATGTCCATCACCTCCGCGCCAAGATCGGGCGCGATGCCGTCGAGACGGTCCGCGGCCTCGGCTATCGGCTCCGGAGCGCCTGACGTGACCTCGATCCGCACCCGCCTGTTCATCATCCTGGTGACTGCCACGGGCATCGTCTGGCTCTGCGCCGCCGCGTGGGTCTACGCCCATACCCAACGCCAGCTCCAGACGGTCCTCGACAACCGCCTCATGGAAGCGGCCCGCATGGTCAGCTCGCTCGTGGAAGGCGACGCCATCGCGCTGGCGGCCCGCGGCGAGGTTCCGGTCTCCGTTCCCGAGACCGTGCCGCTCAGCTACGAACGCCAGCTCTCGTGCCAGATCTGGTCGTTTGACGGCCGGCTGATCGGCCGCTCCAGCGGTGCGCCCGAGGCCGAGCTGTCGAACGAGGCGAGCGGGTTCTCGGAGCGGGAGGTCGGCGGCGAGCCGTGGCGGGTCTACGCCGTGGCCGACCGCGACAAGGGCATCCGGGTGCTGGTCGGCGACCGGATCGGCCTGCGCGACCGCCTCGTGACGGAACTCGTCGGCGGCCTGCTCCTGCCGGCGGCCCTGATCGTTCCCCTGCTGGCCTTCCTGATCTGGGCCAGCGTCGGGCGCGGGCTGGGTCCCCTGCGCCGCCTGACGCATGGCCTCGAGGCGCGCGGTGCCGAGGACCTGTGCCCGATCAGCATCGGCAACCCGCCCGCGGAGATCCGTCCCGTCGTCGAGGCCCTCAACGGCCTGTTCGGCAAAGTCGCGGCGGCGCGGGAGCACGAGCGCAGCTTCACCGCCTTCGCCGCGCACGAACTGCGCACCCCGCTCGCCGGGCTGCGCACCCAGGTCCAGGTCGCGCTGGCGGCAAAGGATGCGGAGACCCGGGAGGGGGCTCTGAGGCAGACGCTGGTGGCCGTCGACCGCACCACGCGCCTCGTGCGCCAGCTCCTCGAGATGTCCGCCCTCGATGTGGCGACCGACGATGGCGAGGGGCAGGATATCAGGGTCGGGCGGGCCATCGAGGAGATCACGGCAGGCCTTGGCACGGGCAAGGGCGGCGTGGCGGTGGAGATCGATCCGGCGCTCTACCGCGTGACATGCTGTATGAACCGCGAGCTGTTCCACCTCGTCGTGCGCAACCTTCACGAGAACGCCGTCCAGCACTCCCCCGCGGGAGGCCGGGTCCGGTGGTTCCTCGATGATGCCGTTCACCCGCCCGTCGTGGCCGTGGAGGACGACGGTCCCGGCATCCCGGAGGACGAGATCAGCCGCGTGACCGACAGGTTCTTCCGAGGCCGCCACCGCAGCGCCGTGGGCAGCGGCCTCGGCCTTGCAATCGTCGAGGCGGCCCTCAAGCGGGCGAAGGCCACGTTCGTGCTCCGCAACCGCTGGGACGGATCCGGGCTGCGGGCCGGGTTGGGCCTCCCCATGGTCAGTATCGAGAGAGCGGACGAAAGCGCCCGGCGGCATCCGGCCGCGACCGCTCCTTAAGGCTGCCTTAAGCTGGACCCTCGACCGGGATTCCTATGCAGCCTGTTTCCATCGGTCCCCTCGTGTTCGCCGGCGACGGCGATCCTGCCCTCCCGTCTCGATCTCCGCCTCGGGCGCTGGTCGACGTGGACCCTTGTGGCGGGCTTGGTCGGCGCCAGGATCGAGCACGTGCCCGGGAATGCCGCCGGGTTCGCGGCGGAGCCCTGGCGGATCTTTGCGATCTGGCAGGGCGGCTTCGCCAGGCCCTGGGGAGTTGCCGCCGTCGCCATCGTGTTCGCGTCCCTGGTGCGGGCGCGTCGGACTGCTGCCGGCGCTGTGGCAGCCCTCGGCCTGGCGCTGTTCGCGTGGAACGTGGCATGGCAACTGACGAACGCCACGCCCGCCACGCCGACGCCTGATGTCGTCCTAGAAAGGCTCGGGGGAGGCTCGCCATCCCTCGCCCCGTCCAACGGGAAGCCCCTGGTCGTGAACCTGTGGGTGAGTTGGTGTCCGCCCTGTCGGCGCGAGATGCCGATGATGACTGAGATGGCCGCGGCCGGGCACGACGTCACGTTCCTGTTCGTGAACGAGGGCGAAGGACGTGCCGCCATCAAGCGCTACCTTGCGAGCGAGCGGCTCACGTTGCCGAACGTTCTCTTTGAACCGCTTAACATCGCTTCCACAGGACCCTATGGGCTCTTCACGTCTGAGAGGCTGGTGAGCAATTATCTTTCCTTTCGCGTGAGGCGGCGCAGCAGGATGCGGCTCATGGCGAGATAGAGCAGCATTTCGCCGGTCTCGACCAAGCGTTCGTAGTCCTTGGCCATCCGTCGGTTGGTGGTCAACCAAGCGATCGTTCGTTCAATGGTCTAATCACAAATGACAAGTTCTGCCTGACGCGCACGGGGCAGCTTCAGCTCAGCTGGCCGCGGGCGCGCCATCGGCTCCGGGGGGCTGTGGCGCCCCACCTCCCTGATGAGGTCACTCACCAGGGAGGACAGCATGCGAGGTCAGCGGCGACGCGCCTGGCAGGTTCGGCGCACCAGTGTGCCGACGCCCACGGGCCAGCAGCGCTGGGATCGGACGTATCAACTCCTCCTGCAGTGGGCGATGACCGCCCCGGAGCCGACGGCGGCGCCGGGGTCCCCAATCCTGCCGGAGGTCTCCCATGCGAGTAGCGATTTACGGCCGCGTCTCGACCAGCCATCAGGTCGACCACCAGACCATTGAGCAGCAACTCGGACGGCTTTCCGCCCATGTCCACGCTCATGCCGCCGAGGGCTGGAGCCTCGACCCAGCGCACGTGTTCCGCGACGACGGCTACAGCGGCGCGACCCTCGTCCGCCCGGGGTTGGACCGCTTGCGCGATGGTGTGAAGGGCCGCGAGATCGACCGCGTGCTCGTCACCGCTCCCGACCGCCTCGCCCGCAACTATGTGCACCAAATGGTCCTGCTCGAGGAATGGGCGCAGGCCGGATGTGCCGCCGAGTTCCTCGACCGCCCCATGAGCGACGATCCGCATGACCACCTTCTGCTGCAGATCCGGGGCGCGGTCGCCGAGTACGAGCGCACGCTGATTGCCGAGCGTATGCGCCGCGGCCGGCTCGCCAAGCTGCGCGCCGGGCAGCTGCTGCCTTGGACCTATGCGCCCTATGGCTATCGCATGAGCCCCGATCGGCCGCGCGACCCCCGCGGCGTCACCACGGATCCGGCGGAGGCGGCCGTCGTGGCCGAGCTGTTTGCCCTCTATCGCGAGCCGGGCATCTCCCTCATGCAGCTGGCCATGCATCTGGATGCCCACGGCGTACCCACCCGGTCGGGCACACCGCGCTGGGCAACCCCGACGATTCGAGGCATCCTGCGCAACACGACCTATACGGGGCAGGTCTATGCGCAACGCACGCGCTATCGCGCTGCCACCCACCGCCGCTCGGCCACCCACCCGATCGGCCGCACTCATGGCTCTGCCGTGCCGCAGCCCGCCGATACCTGGATCCTGGTCGGACAGGTGCCCGCGGTGGTGAGCCAGGCACACTTCGACGAGGTGCAGGCCAAGCTGGCCACCAATCGCTCCTTCGCGCGGCGCAACAACACCGCCCACCGGTATCTCTTGCGTGCCCTGGTGAGCTGTGGATGCTGCGGCCTCGCCTGCACGGCGCGGGCCACCAATGGGCGGAATTTCTATTACCTGTGCAGCGGCAAGGCCCATAGCACCGGCTCGCATCGCGCCACGGGCTGCCCGGCGCGCTACACCCCTGCCGACCAGCTCGACGCCTTGGTCTGGGATGACCTGTGCCGCCTGCTGAACTCCCCCGAGCCGCTGGCGGAAGCCGTGGCGCGGGCCCATGGCGGAGCTTGGCTGCCGCAGGAATTGCTCGCCCGTCGCGAGACGCTGCGCCGGGCCCAGGCCCATCTGTCTCAGCAAATCGAGCGCCTCACCGATGCGTATCTGCGGGCGGTCCTGCGGCTTGACGAGTATGAACGGCGGCGTCGGGACCTGGAACAACGGATGCAAGCGCTGGCCGGTCAGGAGGAGCTTCTGCACAACGATGCCCAGCGCCAGCAGCAGCTTGCCGGCGTGGCGGCCTCCCTGGAGGCCTTTCGCGAGCGGGTGCAGCACGGGCTAGTGAATGCCACCTTCGAGCAGCGTCGGCAGCTCATGCTGTTGCTGGTTGACCGGGTCGTCGTCACGAACGACGAGGTCGAAATCCGGTACGTGCTGCCCACCAGTCTTGCGAGTGAGCACGTCCGCTTTTGTCATTTGCGTAAAGACTACTTCAGCAACCCACCTTCGCGCGAGCACCTGAAAGCCACTCGGGCGCGTCAGCGGCTGTGCGTCAGCCCGCATCCAGATGCCGCCGCTCCACCAATGCTGTGGGATGGACAACTGCCATTCGAGCGCCCGGCGCAGCCAATCCTTCAATCCGCGATAGGCGGTGTCGGCCCACATCCGCTCAATGGCCGGAAACAGATGCTGCAAACCCTCCAGCAAGAGTTCGGCGCCTGCGCGATCATGGAGGTCAGCCGGATGAACCTTGTTCTTCAGCAGGTTGCCTTGCGTATCAACGAGCAGATGACGCTTGCGGCCCTTGATCTTTTTGGCGCCATCATAGCCACGCGGTCCCCCCATCTCAGTCGTTTTGACCGATTGGCTGTCGACGATCGCGGCTGTCGGCTGGCGCGCCCGGCCGTTCCAACAGCGATAGCTCTCCCGCAGGGCTTTGGTCACGTGCTCCCAGGTGCCGTCCTCGCGCCACTGGGCATAGTGATAAAAGACGGTACCGCGCGAGGGATATTCGTGAGGCAGTAGCCGCCATTGGGCTCCTGTCCGGAGCAGATAGAAGATCGCATCGATGATGCGCCGTAACGGATAGGTCTGCCGCCGCCCGGCGTGATGGCGGCGGGAGGGCTGCGGGCAGTTAGCGGCTTCAGCAGCGCCCATTCCGCTGCAGTGAGAGCACCGGCGTAGGAACTGACATCTATGGCACGGGCTCCTCAACGTGAAGCAGCCCGCATGCGCCTCATCGGATCAGCACAAACCTATTCTCAGTCAATGGCTTGCATCGAGCAATAAAATTGCTCTCGAACCTTTTACGTGGCTGCCATGGCCTGGTAACCGGCGCTCCGCGCCATGGTTAGCAGTCGGCTCGATATCTCGCTCATGCGTGTCCGTCTGGCTTGATCATGGCGACGAAACACGCGAGAGAATGGTAGGAATACACCTTGACTCCTCTCTCCAGATACCGGTGCCCGTGCTCATCGCGCGCAATCTCCGTCCCGTGCTCAAGCCGCGCAAGAATGCCGCGCCTGGCCACGTAGGACCTCCCGCAGTGCGGACATCGATCCCGCCGATTGAGCTGCGGGTTCGGAATATTCGACGGATCCGTCACGATGGTGAGGATTCTCACTTTAGCCTCACTGAGATCTCATGTGCCACCTCCGGGCTCAATAAAGCAGAACACTTCATCCGGGCTGTATGCTGACCACGAGGGAGGTGGAGCGCACAGGTGAGCTTCAGCGCTCAGTCCATCGGGCACTTGCTCCCGTGGGACGATCTTGTTTGCAGGTATGTCCACCCACTGACCAGATTTGAGAGCGGTCCACCGCTTCCTGACACTATCCCATTTCGCTTCAGTCGGAGCGCAATCCTGGTTGCTGCAACAACTGGCGTTCTTGGCGTCCGGTCGCATGATGCCGTCGTAAAGCTGATGATACGCGCCGTGCGCCATCTGGTGCTCGGGAGAATGTCCCTCCTGAGCATTAGAATGAGCGGAATAGAAGAGAGCCGTGATGATAGCAGCCGTTCCTACGACGGCTAAGATGTTATCGAAGACCGACCAGGTTTCAGCACGCTTCATCGAAACGTCCTCTTCTCCAGATTCGAGGCCCGGCCTGATCGGAATCCCGCTCGCGGTGACTGCGAGCTCCTCCACTTCAGCCGCACAGGTTAAGTTGAAACATCGTGATCATGATCGCGACCGCGCTCTACAGCAACTATCCGCGTCGCTGTCTGGAGCAGACGTTCGTATAGGTCGCGATGTGTGCAGTATAGGCAGGCTGTCCCTGAGCGGGATTTCCTCAAACCCCGCCGATCACTTGCCCGAAACGCGGCGGGCGTCGTCGACTTATTGGCCCGGCTTGGGTGAAGTTGAAACACGGGCAGTCATGGATGGGGTTGAATAGCCGAGTCAGCCTCCGGCACAGTTCAAGATCACCCAAACCGTCTCTATAACAGCTCGAGAGAGGTTTACCCTTCAGGATTATCAGATCAGGTACTCGCCACACCGGTCGCCTCGGCCTAGACGTGAAAGACCTGAGCTCGTGATGCGCGATGAGCTGCGGCAGTGATGTTGGCAGGGCCGCAAATGAGATTTGCCAGCTGATCATGATCCGAGCGAATCGTTGAGCCTGCTGAGCTGATTCGAAGTGCTTCATGATGCGCTCGCCTCGTCAGTCAGCTGATGGCTGTTCTCCGCCCGATTATTCAATACCCGGTGCTGTCGATGCTCAATGGTAGGCATGATCTCTCGCCCGGCTATGCCGTAGCTCGGAAGCTTGTCGGTGATCATCACGCGCGCAGCGATGCCCTGTTTCCTTAGCAGCTTCTGCAACAGGCGATTACCCGCTTTTGCACTGCCGCGGCTCTGAACCAGAATGTCGAGCGTGGCGCGGTGCTGGTCCGCGGCTCCAAAACTACTGCTTTTCGACGCCGATGCTGATCGCAACCTCTTGGTTCACCGCGACCGTGCGGTCGGAGAGGATTACAAGTTCAAGAACGTAAATGATAGCGCAACAAAGCGTGCACTCGCTGTGACCGCCGGATCGGCGGCAGCTGGGTTCCATCCCGTCGCGGTTGCGGTAATGGAAACGATAACAGCACGGAATTTCCTAACGGCTGTCACAAAACCTAGTGTTCAGTGAAACGTGCCTACAGGGAGCACTGACCGTGTAACGTTCGCGTTCGCAAGCTTGCTCCTGCCTTGACCTATATATCTGGCATTGCGGGCTGAGTGCGGCGGGATCACGGAGAGTGCAAATGAACCGCGATGCGAGGGACATGATTGAGGCCGTTACACATCTTCTAAGACGCGGCTACGACCACGAGTATCGGATAAGGGAAGGCCAGCTCTATGACCTGACCGCCGACAAGCCCATTGCCGCCAGTGACGCGCGCGTGGAGAGTGCGATGAGGTTCGAGAGCTCGCCCGATGCGGGGGACGGTTCAAACATTTACGCGATCGCAGACCAGAGAGCCGGCAGCAAGGGCCTGTTGATCGACGCCTTTGATGCCTTAGACCAGGAGTGCTCGCGAGAACTCTACGAACAGTTGAGCGCGAACCGCCCCACGCGTCACGAGAAGGGAGGTGCGATAGCGAGCCGGTATGGCCTGCGGAAGGTTTTTAAAGAGGAATTTGATGGGGATCCTGGGCGATATGTGCTGCGCGTTGGGTTCCCTGACTTCCCCCCTTGCCCGTTCGGGCAGTCATTCTCGATGCTCGGGTTCGACACGGCGGAGCAATCCTACGTATGGCTGGTCACCAGCATCCTGCGCGATTCTGGTCTTGAGAGGGTCCCCTACCAGGGGGCGGACGTGCCCGACAACGAATGAGCGCCCAACAGTCCGGCTTCCGGGTGGTATCACCACCGGCCTTAGCCATGCGACGCCTCCAGCCAAGGATATGAGATGAACAAGCAAACCTTGAAGCAAACAATGTTGTCGCTCGAGGCGCGCGATCTCGAGAGTGCGCGAGAGAGATACCTGGAATATGTCGGTAGCGCCCGTCTCGACCGAGGCGAGCCTATCGAAGACGACGAGCAAGCGCAGGCGGAACTCGCGAGTCGCCTTTCCAAAGCGTTCGACGACACAGTTCACTCGCACTCCGACAACATTGAGAAGCTCTCGGCGATAGACTTCGGACCGAAGAGCAAGGTTGAAGAAGGCGCAGTGGTGAAGCTTGGCGGACGGATCTTCGTTATTGCCGTGTCGACAGGCAAGTTTGTGTGTGACGGCAATGAGATCATGGGCATCTCCACCGAGGCCCCGATCTATATTGAGTTGGAGGGGAAACGCGCCGGGGATGCAATCTCACTGAACGGAAGGGAACTCGTGATCGATGAGATCGCCTGACAGCTGCCACACAAAGTCGAAAACCGCTCCTCGGCATAACGCACAGCAACCGTCACCAACTTGTGTGGGGTTCCTTGGAAGGAAGCGGATCACGTATGGCGCGGTCCGGGCGATCTGCTCAAGCCTTTCCCGAACTCGGCAACCAGACACTGATGCACCGTCGCCTCGTGCGCGTGAAGTTCAAGCTACTCTTGGACTGACGGTCGATGATCGAGGCCGAACTCAGCCACTTCTACGGCACTGGGGGGTGGAATGGAAACAATTACGACTGGGCATTTCTAAAGTCTGGTGTATCGGCATAATCTTTTGTGAGTCGACCCGGGTTGTCTCGCGGCAGTTGTACGCAGTGTTTACCAGCATAAGGCGGCGTGATCGTCCCTTAAGGTGAATGCAGTCTCCGCGTTGCGAGAACCCGTTTGAGCAAACACGCACATAGGAGGCACCAATGTCGTTCCGCTTCATCACCAAGTCTATACACGCCTACTTGATCGATTATCCCGTCGCGATCGTCTTGATCGCAGCGCCGTTCGTGCTGAAGTTAGGTCAGAGCGGACCCGTCGCGATGTGGCTTTCGGTTGTTGTCGGTATCGCGGCACTACTCTTGGCCGCCTTGACCGATCATCCCACCGGGCTCGTCCGCATTATTCCCTACTGGCTGCACCTTTGGATCGATCGCACCGTTGGGTTGGTGTTTGTCATCGCCCTGTTTGCATTCAACCTCTTGGGACTCGACGCCTGGTACTACTTGGTCCTGGCTGCCGCGGTCCTGCTCACGACGTCAGTCTTCAACGCGCCTGAGGAGCCAGTCGCAGTGCGTTCGGAAGTGGATGGGCGCGCCGTGGGTTGAAGGCGGCGACGGACTCCCCGAGTGTCGAGACGTCGCCGATGTAATCCGGTGAAGATTCGGGGGCGAGCGGCTCGGCCCCCGACACATCATCCGTCGGGGGCTATCGACTGACAACCCCGTCGACGATCAAGGTGATGATCGTCGTCCGCCACCTGAACGGTTGCCGGACGCAATGCATCCTGTGACTCCTGAACGCACTACGGGCTCTTTACGAGGTCGCGTTCTATCTGGCACCAAGCTGGCGCCGGCGGACCTTCGCGAGAGCCACCTCAAATCGCCCGTGATCACCGAAGGCGGTAGGGCGTCGCTGAGTCCGGGGCCGTCATCGACTAACATCGGAAACCGGAACGGCGACGGTCTGCGCAAGTTGGTTTGACTTACGAACGGCTGTGAGGACTGTCGCAGCACATTTCTCCGCCACTATGGAAAACTGTACGGGCTGCTTATTGGAAAACTTGGTCCCCCACTGCGATGGATGGCTATCGCCGTGGCAGATGTTATCAAGTAATGCGCAGTGCAGAGGGAGACTGGCATTGCTCAAACGCGTGGAACAATAGAAAGGCGTGGTTCAATGCAAAGCGTGGCCCCTGTGATGGACCAGGCTCGCCGGCACGGAACGCTCCGGCTGGCATTCTTATCTGCGGTGGTCTCCCTGGTGGCCTCGTTTGCCGCGTCGGCCTCACCGATTCCCCTGTATAACATTTACCGGGCGGAGAACGGATTCACCAACTTCGACATCTCGATGGCCATTGTCACCTACTCCGTCGGCACCTTAGCCGGACTGTTGGTGCTGGGACGACTTTCCAATCACCTGGGTCGGCGGCTGACCGCAATCGCTAGCATCGGCTTGCTCCTGCTGGGCTGTCTTTTGCTACTGAACCTGCACGGCGTCGGTACCCTGTTGGCCGGTCGCCTCGTGATGGGCATCGGTACCGGGGTGGCCAGCAGCACCTTGACCTCGTACATCGTCGATGCTGCACCCTCAAAACCGGAATGGTTGGCCTCCGTCGCCTCCAGCCAAGGACCAATGCTTGGCCTCACTGTCGGCGCCATCGCCTCCGGAGCCCTGGTCCAGTTCGGCCCCTGGCCACGCGATCTCATCTACTTGGTTTGCGCCGGCTTCTTATTACTGTCTGCTGCGCTCATCGCCATCAGCCCGGAAACCGCAACTCCGACGCCGGGCGCTTGGCGTTCACTGCTACCCAGGGTCAGCGTACCGGCCCGGGTCAGGCATCTGCTCCCTGTCGCGGCAGTGTTGTTCCTGGTGACCTGGGCGACGGGAGCATTCTACCAAGCGTTCGTCCCTGCGCTTGTCGAAGATCAACTCAACACACGCAGCCCGCTCATCCTCGGACTGGTGTTCGCCGCCTATATGGCCCCCAGCGTGCTCGGCGCTCCTATTGGCGGCCGGTTCACAACCGCGGTAGGCCAACGCGTCGGCATGATCACCTTCCTGGCTGGAATGATCGGCGTCGTCACAGCGATCAACGCTGGCACACTAGTGTTGTTCGTCATAGGGACCATCTCCGCTGGCGCGGGCCAAGGCATCGCTATCAGCGCCGCCACCCGTGGCTTGCTTCACGGCAGTACCTTAACCGACCGGGCACCGATCTTCAGTGCGATTTACCTTCTCTGCTACTCCGGTGCCACCTTCCTCAGCCTCATCTCCGGCGAGCTGTCCAATTCCTTGTCGCTTCCGCAGATCGCCTTTGGATACGGCGGACTTGCCCTCGTCGCTACCCTGTTCACTCTCATCAGTGCACGCAATCCGCACACAGAAACGGCTTTAAACTTCACCGGCGATAGCGCATCGACGCTCGACGATGGTGCCGCGACCTTCAACTCGACGGATCGAGGCGCGGGCAAGACGGTCATCCGCGTTCGTCCGTAGGAGCATGGGGAGGGCGAGCGGTGCTGCTCTCCTCATGGATTATCGTTGCT
>NZ_JAMXFI010000068.1:0-42143 GCF_025460875.1 Microvirga yunnanensis | reverse complement strand
GTCGTGCACAGCCGCCTGGCCGCCGAGCCGAAGCTGGCCAACCGACGCTACAAGCCACCCGATTCAGACGCTTTGCCACCAGCCCTCCAGGTTGTCGCTCACGCCAAGGAGGTCTCGCATCCAGACAGCTAGCGCTCCAGAAGATCCGGCCGGCGCTCGCGCGTGATCCGTTCCGATTCCTCCTGGCGCCAGCGCTCGATCAGGGCGTGGTTGCCGGAGAGCAGCACGTCCGGGATCGGCCGGCCCTCCCATTCGCGCGGCCGGGTGTAGTGCGGATATTCGAGGCGGTTCGATTCGAAGCTCTCCTCGGTGCCGGAGGCCTCCTTGCCCATGACGCCGGGCAGCAGCCGCACGCAGGCGTCGAGCACGATCATCGCGGCCATCTCGCCGCCGGAGAGCACGTAATCGCCGATGGAGACTTCCCTTAAGCCGCGGGCCTCGATCACGCGCTCGTCCACGCCCTCGAAGCGGCCGCACACGATGACGACGCCGGGGCCGGCCGCGAGGTCGCGGACATGGGATTGCGTCAGCGGCCGCCCACGCGGGCTCATGAGCAGCTTCGGGCGCGGATCGTCGGGCGGAATATTGGCGTCGATGGCGGCGGCCAGCACGTCGCAGCGGATCACCATGCCGGGACCGCCGCCCGCCGGCGTGTCGTCCACCGTGCGGTGGCGGCCGAGGCCGTGGTCGCGGATGTTCCTCGCCGCGAGCGACCACACGCCGCGCGCGAGCGCATCCCCCGACAGGGACATGCCCAGGGGGCCGGGGAACATGTCGGGATAGAGGGTCAGGACGGTGGCGGAAAAGCTCACGCCTCGTCCCCGGAGTCGGGCGCGGCTTTCGCCGGTTCGAACAGGTCGTCCGGCGGCACGGCCACGAGGCGCTTGGCCACGAGGTCCACAACCAGCACGAACGCCTTGGTGAAGGGCAGGAACGCGGTCGGGCCCGTCTGCGCGGGCGCGATTTCGAGGAGGTCGCCGCCGCCGTAATTGGGCACGTCGATCACGGTGCCGATGGTTTCGCCGGCTTCGGTCTGGACGGACAGCCCGATCAGGTCGGCGAGCAGGAATTCATCGTCCTCGTCGGGCGGCGGAAGCCTGTCGCGCTCGACGTAGAGGTGTACGCGGTTGAGCGCCTCGGCGGCCTCGCGCGTGGTCACGCGGTCGACCACCGCGATGAGAAGATCGGGTGCGCCGCCCGGGGCGGGCCGCACGGATTTGAGGGACAAGGATCGGCCGTCGGATGCGATGAGCGGCCTGTAGCCGGCGATCGCCTGCGGGTCACCCGTATGGGATTTTAGCCGCACCTCGCCCTTCAGGCCATGGGCGCGGCCGAACTCGCCCACGAGGACGAGATCGTCCCGAACGGGCGCCGTCCTGCTCTCCTCCCCCTTGTGGGGAGGAGTGGGAGGTGGGGGTGTCAGCGTACCCTTGAAGAGGTTTGCGCTGACACCCCCACCCCTGCCCCTCCCCACAAGGGGGAGGGGTGAGGCGGAGCGCTTTTTTTGGAAACGCTCGCGCTTTGACATGGCGCTTACGCAGCCTCGCCTTCGCCGGCGGCAGCCGCGGCGGCCTTCGCGTCCGCGCGCTCCTGGGCCTTCTTGCCCGGGACGGCCTTCTGCGGGTTGTTGCGGGCCGGACGCTTCAGGAGGCCGGCGGCGTCGAGGAAGCGCAGGACGCGGTCGGTCGGCTGGGCGCCCTTGGCGAGCCAAGCCTGGATCTTCTCGGTCTCGAGAACGACGCGGCCGGCATCGTCCTTCGGCTTCATCGGGTCGTAGGTGCCGACCTTCTCGATGAAGCGGCCATCGCGCGGGGAGCGCGAGTCGGCGACGACGATACGGTAGTAGGGACGCTTCTTCGCACCACCACGGGTGAGACGGATCTTCAGGGACATGGGAAACTCCTTTTGGTGTCCTGTGATCAAACTTCTTGCCTGTCATTCCCGCCCGGGCGGGAATGACGAAACCTATTTCTTCTTGCCGAACGGGAAGCCGCCGATGCCGGGCAGGCCCGGGATCTTGGCCCCGCCCAGGCCCGGCAGGCCGGGCACGCCCTTGGGCATGGGCGGAAGACCGCCGGCGCCGCCCGGGAAGTCGGGCAGCTTGCCGCCCATCTGCTTCTGCAGCGCCTCGATCTGCTCCGGCGTCGGCTGGGGCATGCCGCCACCGCCGAGGCCGAACATCTTGCCGAGCGCGCCCGCCATGCCCTTGCCCTTGCCGCCGCCCATCATCTTCATGACGTCGGCCATCTGGCGGTGCATCTTCAGCAGCTTGTTGATCTCCTCGACCTTGGCGCCGGCGCCGGCCGCGATGCGCTTCTTGCGCGAGGCCTTGAGGATGTCCGGGTTGCGGCGCTCGGCCGGGGTCATGGAATCGATGATGGCGCGCTGGCGCTTGATGATCCGGTCGTCGAGATTGGCGTTCTCGAGCTGCGACTTCATCTTGGCCACGCCGGGCAGCATGCCGAGCATGCCGTTCAGGCCGCCGATCTTCTCCATCTGGGCGAGCTGGTCGCGCAGATCCTCCAGGTCGAACTTGCCCTTGCGCATCTTCTCGGCCATGCGCTGGGCCTGCGCCTGGTCGAAGTTCTCGGCGGCCTTTTCGACCAGCGAGACGATGTCGCCCATGCCGAGGATGCGGTTGGCGACGCGCGAGGGGTGGAACTCCTCGAGCGCGTCGACCTTCTCGCCGGTGCCGATGAGCTTGATCGGCTTGCCGGTGACGGCGCGCATGGACAGGGCGGCGCCGCCGCGGGCATCGCCGTCCATTCTCGTGAGCACGATGCCGGTGACGCCGAGGCGGGTGTCGAAGGCCCGGGCGGTGTTGACCGCGTCCTGGCCGGTGAGCGCGTCGGCCACGAGGAGGACCTCGTGCGGGCCGGTGGCGGCGCGCACCTCGGCGGCCTCCACCATGAGGGCCTCGTCCACGGTCACGCGGCCGGCCGTGTCGAGCATCACCACGTCGTAGCCGCCGAGACGGGCCGCTTCCATGGCGCGGCGGGCGATCTGCACGGCCGATTGGCCGGCCACGATGGGCAGGGTGTCGACGCCCACCTGCTTGCCGAGCACGGCGAGCTGTTCCTGTGCCGCCGGGCGGCGGGTATCGAGGGACGCCATGAGCACGCGGCGGTTCTCGCGGTCCTTCAGGCGCCGGGCGATCTTGGCCGTGGTGGTCGTCTTGCCCGAACCCTGGAGACCGACCATGAGGATGCCGACGGGCGGAACCGCGTTCAAGTCGATGATTTCCGCGTCCGAGCCCAGCATCTCCACGAGCTGGTCATGGACGATCTTGACCACCTGCTGGCCCGGGGAGACGGACTTGACCACCTCGGCGCCGACCGCGCGGGAGCGCACCTTGTCGGTGAAGGAGCGCACCACCTCGAGGGCCACGTCGGCCTCGAGCAGGGCGCGGCGGACCTCACGCAGGGCCGCGTTGACGTCCTCCTCGGTGAGCGCGCCCCTGCGCGTCAGCGAGTCGAGGATGGTGGAAAGCTTCTCGGAAAGGCCTTCGAACATGATCACTCAATTCCTTTTGCGATGAGAGGTACATCGCTCTTCGCAAGGGCCTTTTCAAAGTGGTCGATCGCCGCCTTGAACTTGTCGCGGCAGCCGGGATTGCAGAAACCGACCACCTCGCCGCGGTAGAGGGTGAGCGAATCCGCCGCGATCGGCTTCCCCGACCACGGGCAGGTCTCGTTGACCGCGTCCTCGATGCGCAATGCGTCGTCCGACATCCGTTCATCCTCATGCGTCGCGATCCGGCTCGTCCGGTTGCGACGGCGCAAAGGAAACCCAAAGAGAAACGCGCCCGAGGGCGCATCGCGCTGTCGGACGTTGACCTCCAGCCTCGCGGGCTGGTCGGCGGCTCAAAGGGCTCGCTCTACAGATTTGCGGTCAGCCCCTAAGGGGAAAAGACCGAGAAGTCAAGGAAAAGGCAGACGATGGAGGATCTTGATGTCTCGACGGTCGCCGGCCGGGACGAGGCGAAGGCGTGCCCCCCGTCATCACCGGGCTCGTGCGGGTGATCTCGATCGTTCGAGGCGGCGCGCTCGTCCTGATCGGGATGGGCCCGGCTGCCCCCGCGGCTCGGACCCGCCTCGTCATCACCGGCCTCGTGCCGGTGATCTCGATGATTTGAGGCGCTGAGCCCTTCTAAGTCGGGATGGCCGGGACGAGCCCGGCCACCATGGGAGTGGGTGTTCCGGGAGAACGGGACCGAGCCCCTTGCCGATCCGGGCCGTCGTCCCCACGCTTAAAGCTTCACCGCAGACGATACCTCCATGAACCGCCGCACCCTTCTCAAAATCCTCGGGCTTCCCGTCGTGGCCGCAACCGGTGCGTTAAGCTGGATGACCGCCGCCCGGGCGACGAACCGCTACTATCAGGGGCCGGTCACCGATCATTTCGACGGGGTCCGGTTCTTCCTGGCCAACCAGCCGCAGGACAAGGGCTTTCTGGAGCTCGCGCGCTGGCAGCTCGGCGGCGGGCGCAAGGACTGGCCGGACAGCTTCCCGAGCCCCTTCTGGGACAAGCCCCCGGCCGAGGTGCGGGACCTGCGCTCGTCCCTGATCGGCCACGCCTCGTTCCTGATCCAGGTGGCGGGGCTCAACATCCTGACCGATCCGGTGTTCTCGGAGCGGGCGAGCCCGGTCTCCTTCGCGGGTCCCAAACGGGTCAACCCGCCCGGCATCGCCTTCGACGACCTGCCTCCGGTCCATGCGGTGCTGATTACCCACAACCACTACGACCATCTCGACACGGACACCCTCGGCCGCCTCTGGCAGCGGCACCGCCCGAAGGTGGTCGCGCCGCTCGGCAACGATGCGGTCATCCGGGCCGACCATCCGCAAATCCCCGTGGAGACGCGGGACTGGGGCGGGTCGGTCGATCTCGGCAACGGGGTCACGGCCCATCTCGAGCCCGCCTATCACTGGTCGGCGCGGGGCATCAACGACCGGCGCATGGCGCTCTGGTGCGCCTATGTGCTGACCACGCCGGCCGGCACGGTCTACCATATCGGCGATACCGGCTTCGGCGAGGGAGAAATCTTCCGCGCGGTCCGCGAGCGCTTCGGCCGGCCGCGGCTCGCCCATCTGCCGATCGGCGCCTATGAGCCGCGCTGGTTCATGGAGCCGCAGCACATGAACCCGGAGGATGCCGTGAAGGTGCTGCGGATCATCGAGGCCGAGCAGGCGCTGGGCCACCATTGGGGGACGTTCCGGCTCACCAACGAGGGGGTCGACGAGCCGCCGCAGGAACTGGCGGCGGCCCTCCGGGCGGCCGAAATCCCGGAGGCCCGGTTCAGGCCGTTGCGGCCGGGCGAGGCGTGGACCCCGTCAGCCTGAGGATCGCCGCTTCGAGGCCCTGCGGATCGTCGGCCAGACATGCGGCCCCGGCTTGCCGCAGCTCCTCCCGGAACCCGTAGCCCCAGGAGACCCCGATGGTCGCGATGCCGTTGGCTGCCGCGCCGATGACATCGTGCTTCCTGTCGCCGATCATGACGGCGCCGGCCGGGTCGAAGCGCTCCCGGTCGAGAATATGCCGGATGAGATCCCGCTTGTCCGCGTTGCGGTTGTCGGGCTCGGAGCCGTAGATCCCGGCGAAGAACCGCGACAGATCGAAATGCTCGAGGATCCGCTGCGCGAAGACCTGGAGCTTCGACGTCGCGACATGGAGGCGGACGCCCTTCTCCTCGAGGCTCCGGAGCAAGGCCGGGATGCCCGCATAGACCTCGTTCTCGAACAGCCCGACATCGCCGTAACGTTCACGATAGAAGCGAACCGCGTCCGGCACCTCCTCGGCCCCGCCCAAGAGCTCCGTGAAGCCCGAAACCAGCGGCGGGCCGATCATCCAGGTCAAGGCGCCCGCGTCCGGAACGGGGCGTCCGAGCCTTTCGAGGGCATACTGGACGGACCGGGTGATGCCCGCCTTCGGGTCGGTCAGGGTCCCGTCGAGATCGAAGAGCGCGATCATTCTTTGGGCTGAACGTAGATGTTCACCTCGAAATTGGTGTCCTGGGAATCGGTGAAGTCGCTCACGTATTCCTCGATGAACGCGTCCTTGGCGACGATCTCCTTGATGTCGAGATAGGCCGTGATCGTCTCGTAGGTGCCGTCGATCTCGTCATAGGCGTCCTTGTGCACGAAGCGGAAGGACTTGCCCTCCGGGGTCTTGCCGAACTTGATCTCGGGCGTGAGCTCGGTCTTGCCGTCCGGCACCCGGGCGATGGGCACCATCGCGTCGTACTTGAAGCCGTCGTCGTCGGTGTCGACGAAGATCGTCACCGGCCGGCCCGCCGGCGCGATCCCGGCCTTCTTCAGCTCACCGTCGATCTTGGCGAAAGCGTTCTTCAGGTTGGTGAAGGCGTCGTCCCAGGTGCTGGTGCCCGAGAGCACCACCGTGGGCTTGGACACGAGCACGCCCTCCTCCACGCCGGACGGATCGCTCGGATTCGGGAACAGGGTCGTGCGGCCCGCCTCCTGCGCGGGCGCAGGTGTGGCGGGTGCGGGAGCGGCCGGTGCGGGTGTGACCGGCGTCGGCGCGCCCTGCGCCTGCGGGGCGGCCGGAGCGGGAGAAGGGGCCGGAGCCGCAGGAGAGGCCGGCGTCTCGGCGGTGGCCGGGGGGCTTGCCGGCGGGGGCGTCTGCGCGAGGGCGACGCCTGAGCAAAGGGCGAAAACGAGGAGAAGACCTGAAGAGCGCAGCCGCATGTGAAGGACGCCTTACCCGCGAATCAAGAAGAGAGACGGTGCAGCACCATAGGGGTGTTTTGGTGCAGCGGCGAGGCCGTCCACGGGCTTCCATGGAGGACGGATTGCAGCAGGCCATCCTTTCATAAGCTGCACAAAAAATCCTCTGGCCGGGCGCCGCGATCCCTCTCGCAACGTCATCCCCAACGTCATCCCCTTGGCCTATGCTCGAGCTCCCGTCCGTCCCCGTCGAGGCTGCTCAGGAATGGAAGACTTTCTGATCTTTGCGCTGATCGGCTTCGGAGCGCAGCTCGTCGACGGGGCGCTGGGCATGGCGTTCGGGGTGCTCTCGACCACGAGCCTTCTGGCCTTCGGCGTGCCGCCCGCCACGGCCAGCGCCGTGACCCACGTGACCGAAATCTTCACCACGGCGGCCTCGGGCGCCTCGCACGTGCTCCACCGCAACGTGAACTGGCGCCTCGTGGCCCGCCTCGCGCCGGCCGGCATGCTCGGCGGAGCCGTCGGGGCCTTCATCCTGTCCAGCATCGACGCGAAGACGATCCAGCCCCTGGTGTCCGGTTATCTGATGGCCATCGGCCTTTACATTACGTTCAAGGCATTCCGTCCGCTCTGGCCCCGGGAGGTCCGGGACTGGATGGTGCCGTGGATCGGCGCCGGCGGCGGCCTGCTCGACGCCATGGGCGGCGGCGGATGGGGCCCGGTCGTCACGAGCTCGCTGATCGGGCGCGGCCATGCCCCGCGGCAGGTGATCGGCTCCGCCAACCTGACGGAGTTCCTCGTCACATCCGTGGTGTCGGCCACCTTCATCCTGAACCTGGGCTGGTCGGAGCTGAGTTCGGCCGCGGGTCTGATCGCCGGCGGGGTGCTGGCCGCCCCCTTGGGCGGCTTCGTGGTCAGCCGGGTGCCGACCCGGCCCCTGATGGTCGCGGTCGGCCTGCTCATCGTGGCGACCAGCATCCCCCGGATCGTGCAGGCATTTTAACGCACGCATCGGACCGGTCCCAAAAGGGCAAATCCACTTTCGGGTCCGATGCTTCAGACGATATTGCCGCAGACGCGCGCGACCCCTCTCGCGGTTTCGGGCGTTTTGAGCCATATACGCCCGCATGAACGCCCTTTCGAACAGCCGCTTCCTGAAAATGAACGGTCTCGGCAACGAGATCACCGTGCTCGACCTGCGCGGCTCCGCCCATCGCGTGAGCGCATCGGAAGCGCGCGCCATCGCGTCCGATCCGCGCTCCCGGTTCGACCAGCTGATGGTGCTGCACGATCCGGTGACGCCGGGCACCGACGCCTATATGCGCATCTACAACACGGACGGCTCGGAATCCGGCGCCTGCGGCAACGGCACCCGCTGCGTCGCCTGGGCGATGACGACCGATCCGGTCATGAGCCGCCCGGTCGCGGGCGACCTGGTGCTGGAAACCAAGGCCGGGCTGCTGCCGGTGGAGCGCGTCTCGGACACGGTCTTCACCGTCGACATGGGCCCGCCGCGCCTTGCCTGGAACGAGATTCCCCTGCGCGATCCCTACCCGGACACCCGCACGATCGCGATCGACACGGTCCTGCCCGAGGCGCCCGAGCTGCGGGCCCCCTCGGCGGTCGGCATGGGCAATCCGCACGCGGTCTTCTGGGTCGAGGACGCCCAGGCCTACGACCTTGCCGTCATCGGTCCGGTCTTCGAGCACGACCCGGCCTTCCCGGAGCGCGCCAACATCTCCTTCGCCCAGGTGACCAGCCCGGAGCACATCAGCTTACGGGTCTGGGAGCGGGGAGCGGGCGCCACCCGGGCCTGCGGATCCGCAGCCTGCGCGACCCTCGTGGCGGCGGCCCGCAAGGGGCTGACCGGCCGCAAGGCCGTGGTCGCGCTTCCCGGCGGCGACCTCGTCATCGAATGGCGGGAGAGCGACGGCCATGTCCTCATGACCGGTCCGACCGAACTGGAGCACGAGGGCACCCTCTCCCCGGCCCTGTTCGCCGAGGTGGCCTGATGGCGGTCGAGGTCGTCACTTTCGGCTGCCGGCTCAACACCTACGAGTCGGAGGCCATGCAGCGCCACGCGGAAGCGGCGGGCCTCGGCGAAGTGGTCATCGTCAACACCTGCGCGGTGACCGCCGAGGCGACCCGCCAGGCGCGCCAGTCGATCCGCAAGCTCGCCCGCGAGAAGCCGGACGCCCGCATCATCGTGACGGGCTGCGCCGCCCAGGTGGAGCCTGGAACCTTCGCGGCCATGCCGGAGGTCAGCCAGGTCGTCGGCAACCACGAGAAGATGAAGGCCGAGACCTGGGCCGGGATGCGTGACTTCGGCGTGGGCTCGAGCGAGAAGATTCTCGTCGACGACATCATGGCCGTGAAGGAAACGGCCGTTCACCTCATCGACGGCATGCGCGGACGCACGCGCGCCTTCGTGCAGGTGCAGAACGGCTGCGACCACCGCTGCACCTTCTGCATCATCCCCTACGGCCGCGGCAATTCGCGCTCCGTGCCCATGGGGGCCGTGGTGGAGCAGGTCAGGACCCTCGTGGAGCACGGCTCCCGCGAAGTGGTGCTCACCGGCGTCGACATCACGAGCTACGGCCGGGACCTCCCCGGTGAGCCGAAGCTCGGCACCCTGGTCAAGGGCCTGCTGCGCCACGTGCCGGAGCTGGAGCGCCTGCGCATCTCGTCGATCGATTCCGTGGAGGCGGACGAAGACCTCCTGGACGCGATCGCCGGCGAGAGCCGCCTGATGCCGCATCTTCATCTGTCACTTCAGGCCGGCGACGACATGGTGCTCAAGCGCATGAAGCGCCGCCATCTGCGACAGGACGCCATAGCGTTCTGCGAACAGGTGAAGCGCCTTCGCCCCGACATGGTCTTCGGCGCCGACATCATCGCGGGCTTCCCGACCGAGACCGAGGAGATGTTCTCGCGCTCCCTCGCCATCGTGGACGAATGCGACCTCACGCATCTCCACGTCTTCCCGTTCTCGCCCCGCCCCGGCACCCCGGCCGCGCGCATGCCGCAGGTGGCGCGCGACGTGGTGAAGGACCGGGCGCGGCGCCTGCGCGAAAAGGGCGAGGCCGCCCTGCTGAGGCATCTCGGCGGCGAGATCGGCGCGCGCCGCAACGTGCTGATCGAGACGAACCGGCTCGGCCGCACGGAAGGATTCACCCTGGTGCGCTTCGACCGGCCCGTGACGCCGGGCGAGATCGTCCCGACCACGATCGCCGGCCACGACGGCAAGGACCTGCTGGCGGCATAAGAGCTCGTTCGGGCGGATCGCCCGCGCGAGGCCGGCGACGACATGCGGCGGATCGTCAGGTCGGGCCGCCCCTGCCGTCCATCCTGATGCCGCAAGCCTCCACGCGCTCCCGCATATGCTCCGGCACCGGGGCTTCCACGAGGATCGGCGGTTTCTTCGGATAGAGCGGCACGGTGACGCTGCGGGCGTGCAGGTGCAGGCCCGGGCCGCCGAAGCGCGGGGCGGTGCCGTAGATGGGATCGCCGAGGATCGGGAAGTCCATGGCCGCGCAATGGACCCGCAGCTGGTGGGTCCGGCCGGTGATGGGGCGCAGCTCGAGCAGCACGAGGCCCTCGCCCCGCCCCAGCACCCGCCACCGGGTCAGGGAGGGCTGGCCCCTGGGGTCCACCTTCATCCACCAGCCGCGATCCGGCGATTTCGGCGCGAGCGCCAGGTCGATCTCGCCCTCCTCGGCCCGGGGACCGCCCTCGACCACGGCCCAATAGACCTTGTCGACCTCACCCTTGCGGAAAAGCTCGTTGAGGCGGGCGATGGCCTTGGGATGGCGGCCGAGCACGAGGCAGCCCGAGGTATCCTTGTCGAGGCGGTGCGCCGCCTCCGGGCGGCGCGGCAGACCGAAGCGGAGGGCGTCGAGGTGATGGAACAGGGTCTCGCCGCCCTTGGGGCCGGGATGCACCGGCAGGCCGGCGGGCTTGTCGATTACGAGCATCAGGGCATCGCGATACAGCAATCGGCTCACTATCTCTTCCGCATTCATGAGGCCTCGGCTAGAGCATCGGCGCCAAAAGTGGAACCCACTGTTAGAGTTTATCCGATGCTTACGCTGAATGCAGACGCATCGTTTGGTGCGGTCCCAGAGGGCCGCGCAAGCGAAAACCGTTTCCCACTTTTGTGCACGATGCGCTATCGAGGCGGCAGCGCTCAATCAAGCACAAGAATGAAAAGGCACAGCAGCACCCATGGCTGACACCAAGCCCGACAAGCCCGGATTCCTCTCCCGTCTGTTCGGGCGCAAGACCGAGACCCCGGCCGCCCCGCAGGCGGCGCCGGAGACGCCGCAGGCCGGAGGCCATCCCGAGACGATGCCCTCGCCGCCGGCCAACGCCGCGGACGACCTGACGTCCGCGCCCCCGACCGTGACCGAGGCTTCCCCCGATACGCCCGAAGACGCCAAGGCGGCGCCGGAACTGGCCGGTGCGGACCTCCAGCCCGTGGAGGGCCTCGATCCCGAGGGCACCAACCCGCAGGAGCCGCTGCCGCGCATCCTGACCGAAACGGGTCCCGAACTGCGCCCCGACATCACGGCCGCGGACCTGCCGGCGCCGGAACCGGCGCCCGCCGAGGTGCTGCCTGATCCGGTCCCCGATGCGGCGCCTGCGGCGGCGCGCGGCTGGTGGCAGCGCCTGACGGACGGCATGCGCCGCACCTCCTCGTCCCTGTCGGACAGCGTCACCGGCCTCTTCACCAAGCGCAAGCTCGACGACGCGACCCTTGAGGAGCTCGAGGACGCCCTGGTCCAGGCCGATCTCGGCGTCCCGGCCGCCATGCGGATCACCGCGGCGATCGCATCGGGCCGCTACAACAAGGAGATCTCCCCCCAGGAGGTGAAGGCGATTCTCGCCGGCGAGGTCGAGAAGGCGCTCCAGCCCGTGGCCCAGGCGCTCGCCATCGACCGGACGAAGAAACCCTTCGTCATTCTCATGATCGGCGTGAACGGAGCGGGCAAGACCACCACCATCGGCAAGCTGAGCCAGAAGTTCCGCCAGCAGGGCTTGAAGGTGATGCTCGCCGCCGGCGACACCTTCCGGGCCGCGGCCATCGAGCAGCTCAAGGTCTGGGGCGAACGGGTCGGCGCGCCGGTGCTCGCCCGGGCACAGGGCGCCGATGCGGCGGGCCTCGCCTATGACGCCCTGCAGGAGGCGAAGGCGAACGGCTCCGACGTGCTCCTCATCGACACGGCCGGCCGCCTGCAGAACAAGGCCGGGCTCATGGCCGAACTCGAGAAGATCGTGCGCGTGGTGAAGAAGTTCGACCCGACCGCGCCGCACGCCACCCTCCTGGTGCTCGATGCGACGGTGGGCCAGAACGCCATCAGCCAGGTCGAGCTGTTCCAGAAGGCCGCGGGCGTGACCGGCCTCGTCATGACCAAGCTCGACGGCACCGCCCGCGGCGGCATCCTGGTGGCGCTCGCCGAAAAATTCCGCCTCCCGGTCCACTTCATCGGCGTCGGAGAGGGCGTCGAGGACCTGGAGCCTTTCACCGCACGGGATTTCGCAAAAGCCATTGCCGGGTTAGAAGCAACCTCATGACCGACGACAAGCGCCTCCCTCCCCTGCTCAAGCTCGCCCTCGAACTCGGGCCGCTCGCCCTGTTCTTCCTCGGCAATGCCTACGGGGACCGGTTCGGCTTCCCGGAAGACCATCGCATTTTCGCCGCCACGGGGGTCTTCATCGTGGCGACCGTGATCGCGCTCGGCATCAGCTACGGGCTCACCCGCAAGCTGCCGATCATGCCGATGGTGTCCGGCATCGTCGTGGTGGTCTTCGGCGGGCTCACCCTGTTCCTGCAGGACGAGACCTTCATCAAGCTCAAGCCCACCATCGTGAACACCATGTTCGGGCTGGTGCTGCTCGGCGGCCTGTATTTCCGCAAGCCCCTGCTGCAGATCGTGCTCGACAGCGTGTTCGAGCTCGACGAGGAGGGCTGGCGTAAGCTGACGCTGCGCTGGGCCCTGTTCTTCTTCGCGCTCGCCGCGCTCAACGAGATCGTCTGGCGCACGCAGACCACAGATTTCTGGGTCAGCTTCAAGGTCTTCGGCATCATGCCGCTCACCATCGCGTTCGCCCTGGCGCAGACGCCGCTGTTGCTCAAGCACGAGGTCAAGAAGGCGGAGGAAGCTTAAGCAAATGCCACGTGATCACCGGCCCTGTGCCGGTGATCTCGATCGGAAGAACGCTGCGCTCAACACAAGCGGGATGGCCGGGAGGATTGGATGCGAGCCCTCACCCGGCCGGCTTCATCAGCACCATCTTGCGCGTCACGCCCGGCAGGGGTTCGCACGCGACCTCGGTCCAGAGGCCTTCCTCGCCCGCCGCCACGACCGTTTCCTGCGACGCCAGGAGCTCGCAACCGGCGCCCTTCGTCGCCTGCTCGATGCGGGACGCGATGTTGACGGTCTCGCCCACCACGGTGAATTCGAGCCGGCTCTCGTCGCCGACCACGCCGCAGAACACGTCGCCCGTATGGATGCCGATGCCGAGGCGCACGGGCGGGTTGAAGCCGCGCTTGGCGTTCCAGCGCTCGATCAGGGTGAGAAGCGTGCGCCCGCAGGCGAGCGCCCGGCCGGCATCGTCGTCGCGCGCGCCCGGCACGCCGAACAGGACGAGCGCCCCGTCGCCCGTGAACTTGTCGATGACGCCGCCGTGGCGGCTCGCGGCCCGGAGTACCCGCCGCCGGAACGACGTGATGAAGACCGCGAGCTGCGCCGGCTCCATGGTCTCGCCGAAGGTGGTCGAGGCGCGGATGTCGACGAAGAGCAGGGTGACGGGAATGCGCCGCCCCTGGCGCAGGGACGCGAAGGCCTGGTCGGTCAGGATCGGCGCGAGCTCGCGCGGCAGGTAGCGGGTCAGCGTCACCCGCAGGGTGGTCTCGCGCACGGCCCGCTCCAGCATCAGCCGTCCCTGGCGCGCCACCAGGATCAGGATCAGGGCGGCGGCAAAGACCATGACGAGGCGGACCAGGTTGGCCTGGGCGGAGAACACCCCGATGATCTCGGACAGGTCCTGCTGGCGCTCCGCCGGGCTCGTGTAGCCGCTGCCGAAGGCGAGGAGCGACAGGCCGATCACATAGATGGCCGCCACGAAGGCCTGGAGCCGCGGCTGGTAGTGGATCGCCGCCGCCGCCATGGTGATGGGCACCACCCAGGCGACCGGAAAGACCGAGAAGAGGCTGCCGGGGATCCCGAGGCCCCAATGGGTATAGGCCAGGTTGCCGAGAACCAGGCAGGCATCGAGGATGGCCGTGACGACCGGCAGCCTCTCGATGGCGATGCGCTTCGAGGCGAGCCAGGCTCCGGTCCAGCCGAGGGCTCCGAACAGCACCAGGGTCAGCTCCGCGGCCCAGACCTGCTTGAGCGCCATCGGGTTGGCGAGCTCGACGCTCGCCGTGGTGACCAGGACGGCCATGAGCAGCAGCCCGGCCGTGACCATGCGCGCGAGCCCGGCCCGCTGCAGCGCGCCCGTGTCGGCCTCGCGGATCAGCCGGTGCGTGGCATCGCTCAGCACCGGGGTCGTGCGGAGGGAGTGGATCAGGCCCAGGGCGGCGCGGATGCGGGATCGGGGGGTCACGGGCTTCTTTTTGCTCCCGAAGGGGTTGATCTTGCAGGCCGAGACGTGCCTCAACGCCGATGACCGAATGGTTACGCCGTCACGGCCTGCCGGGACGACCCGGCGGCATCCCCGCATCCCACAGGAATATAGGGACCATGAGCGAGACGTTCCAACCGATCATCCTCTACGTGGATGCGGATGCCTGCCCGGTGAAGCCCGAGATCTACCGGGTCGCCGGGCGCCATGGGGTGAAAGTCTTCGTGGTGTCGAACGCCTTCCTGCAGGTGCCCCAGGATCCGCTGATCGAGCGTGTCGTGGTCAGCGCCGGCTTCGACGCGGCCGACGACTGGATCGCCGAGCGGGCCGAGCGCGGCGCCATCGTGGTCACGGCCGACATCCCACTGGCGAGCCGCTGCGTCAAGGCGGGCGCCGAGGTGATCGGCCCGACCGGAAAACCCTTCACGGAAGCGTCGGTCGGCATGGCGCTCGCCACCCGCAACCTGATGGAGGACCTGCGCGCCATGGGGGAGG
The DNA here is from genome assembly GCF_025460875.1 of Microvirga yunnanensis. Lineage (NCBI taxonomy): Bacteria > Pseudomonadati > Pseudomonadota > Alphaproteobacteria > Hyphomicrobiales > Methylobacteriaceae > Microvirga > Microvirga yunnanensis. The sequence goes on along the minus strand of NZ_JAMXFI010000068.1, from coordinate 27,336 downwards.
TCACGGGCGGTCCGAGGCCGTTTTCGCAGAAGGACCGCTCGGCCTTCCTGTCGGCCCTCGACGTGGCGATCAACCGGCTCAAGCGCGCGGGATTTGTGCCAGGCGCTGCTTGAAGGCCGAGAAATTCTCCGGCGTCAGAGGCCCGATATGCTTGTGGCGGATCGTACCGTCCGGCCCGACGATGAAGGTCTCGGGCACGCCGTAGACGCCCCAGTCGATGGAGGCGCGGCCGTTCGGATCGATCCCGACCGCGGCATAGGGGTTGCCGAGCGCGCCCAGGAAGCGGCGGGCGTTGTCCGGGTTGTCCTTCTGGTTGATGCCGACCACCCGGACCGACGGGTCCCGGGCCAGCTCCACCAGGAGCGGATGCTCCTGCCGGCAGGGCGCGCACCAGGACGCCCAGACGTTCACCACCGTGACCCGGCCCTTGAGGTCCCGGTTCGAGAAGCCCGGCACCGGCCGGCCGTCGGCCTGAAGGCCTTCGAGCGGCGCGAGATCGAAGATCGGGACCGGCTTGTCGATCAGCACTGAAGGAACCTCGGCCGGGTTGCGGCCGGAGATCAGCTGCACGCCGAACAGCACCACCAGGGCCACGAAGACGAGGCCGGGCAGCAGGAAGAGAAGGCGGGAGCGCGGGCGCTCGACAACGTCAGCCACGGCGGGACCTCCGGCCGATGCCGCGAGCCTCGAGCTCGGCCAGCGCGCGGACCTGGATGCGGTGGTCGATGACCGCGCGCAGGATCAGGCCGATCACCACGAGGGCCGTCAGGATGTAGGAGAACGCGATGAAGAACGTGTGCGACATGGGCGTCAGGCCGCCTGTGCGTCGAGGCGCTCGGCCTCGAGGATGGTGAGCGTGCGCACCCGGCGGCGCAGGATCTCGGTGCGCATGCCCGACAGGTGCAGGGCGATGCCCAGCAGGGTGAAGGCCGCGGCCATGACCAGGAGCGGCACGAGCATGGAGGCATGGATCGTCGGTCCGCCGAGGCGGAACACGGAGGCCGGCTGGTGCAGGGTGTTCCACCAGTCGACGGAGAACTTCACGATCGGCACGTTCACGGCCCCCACGAGGGTCAGGATCGACACCGCCCGGGCCGCCCGGTTCGGCTCCTCGATGGCGCGCCAGAGCGCGAGAATGCCGAGATAGATCAGCAGCATCACCAGCATGGAGGTCAGCCGCGCGTCCCATTGCCAATAGGTGCCCCACATGGGCTTGCCCCAGAGCGACCCGGTCACGAGGCAGATCAGCGTGAACGCCGCCCCGATCGGCGCGGCCGCCTTCTGGGACACGTCCGCCAGCGGATGGCGCCAGACCAGCGTGCCGAGCGCCGAGGACGCCATGATCATGTAGAAGAACAGGGACAGCCAGGCCGCCGGCACGTGGATGTACATGATCTTGACCGTCTCGCCCTGCTGATAGTCGGCGGGCGCCGTGAACCAGACCATGGAGAGCCCGGCCGCCATGAGAAGCGCCGCCAGACCGCCCACCCACGGCAGCAGCGTGCCGCTGAGGCTCATGAAGCGGGTCGGATTGGCAAGGTCTCGGATCATGGTGTCGATGTAGCGGTCCAGGGCTGCGCCTGCAACGGAGACATCGCCGCAAGCCGCATAACGTTTTCGCCAGAACGGGTTTTAGACGCGTCCAGACCTGCGGGGCATTCCGGAAATATGCGTAGAGGCTTGGCTTTATCGCTGCGCGGGAACGGACACCCTGTCACGTCATGGCCGGGCTTGTCCCGGCCATCCCGTTTGTCTGGAGCGCGGCGTTCTTTCGACCGGGACCACCGGCACGAGGCCGTGATGACGGGAGAGTGAAAGCTCGCCGCCCTTCATGGCCGCTCACGCCGACCTATAATCCCGCCTCGTCATTGCGGAGCGATCATGCGCCTTGGACCTTTCAGCCTGCTCGGCCTCGCCCTCGCTTTTCCTGCCGCCGCGCAGGAGATCAGCCTGCGTCTGCCGGTCGCCTGCGAGGTCGGACGCACCTGCTTCATCCAGCATTACGTGGATCGCGACCCCTCGCCGGGCGCCAGCGACTACCAGTGCGGCACCCTCACCTACGACACCCATGACGGGACCGACATCCGCGTGCCGACCATGGCGGCGCAGAAGGCCGGCATCGACGTGATCGCGGCCGCGGACGGCCGGGTGGCCAGCACCCGCGAGGGGGTTCCCGACGTCGCGGTGACCGCCGAGACCCGCGAGGCGATCAGCCGGATCGGCTGCGGCAACGCGGTGGTGATCGATCACGGCAACGGCTGGCGCACGGCCTATTGCCACATGGCGAAAGGCAGCGTCGCGGTGCGCTCGGGCCAGGAGGTGAAGGCCGGCGACAGGATCGGCCAGGTCGGGCTGTCGGGCCTGACCGAATTCCCGCATCTGCATTTCACCCTGCTCAAGGACGGCAAGCCGGTCGACCCCTTCGCGTATGGCGCGCCGGAGAAATCCTGCGGCGGCGGCACGTCGCTGTGGGAGGCCTCGCTTCAGCGCGCGCTCGCCTATCAGGGCGGCAGCGTCCTCAACAAGGGCTTCGCCCTGGGGCCGGTGACCATGGCGGCGATCGAATCGGGCGCCGTCGAGCAGGACACGCCCACGACCCGGTCTCCGGCGCTCGTGGCCTATGTGCGGGCCATCGGGCTGAAAGGCGGCGACGTCCAGACCCTCACCCTGTTCGATCCGGACGGCCAACCGGTCGCCCAGAACAAGGCGCCGCCCCTCGACCGCGACAAGGCGCAGTGGATGGCCTTTGCCGGCGTGAAGCAGCCGTCCGGCGGCTTCCGGCCGGGCCTCTACCGCGCCGTCTATCGGGTCGAGCGGGACGGCAAGGCCGCCATCGAGCAGGCCTTCGGGATCAGCCTTCGCCCGTAAGGCCGTTACGGTGGCCGACATGCACCGCCCGGCTGTCGGTCGGCGCCTCGGCGCGGTCGGTCAGGCCGTAATCGCGGATCACGGCCGCGACCCGCAGGCGGTAATCCCTGAAGGTGCCGGCGCGACCGGCCCCTTGGGTCGCCCGATGGGACGGCAGGTTGCGCCAGGCCCGCACCGCCTCCTCGTCGCGCCAGAACGACAGCGACAGCATCTTGCCCGGTTCGGTCAGGCTCTGGAAGCGCTCGACCGAGATGAAGCCGTCCATGGCGGCGAGGTCGGAGCGCAGGGCGGCCGCGAGGCCGAGATAGTCCCGCCTGCCTGCGTCCCCGTCCGGCCAGACTTCGAAGATGACCGCGATCATGGTCTGATCAACTCCGCGTGAGGGGCCGAGGCCAACCGGAGGAAGATCCGGTCTTCCCGGCGGATGAACTGTTCCCGTTGGGCGAATTCATAATTCGCCCGTCCCATGGGATCATCGCGCAGGCGTTCGCGATAGGCCTCGTATTCGGCGAGGTTCCGAACCGTGTAGACCCCGTAGGCGGTGGTGGCGGAGCCCTCGTGCGGGGCGTAATAGCCGATGAGGTCCGCGCCGCAGCGGGGAATCGCCTGGCCCCAGTTGCGGGCGTATTCCTCGAAGGCTTCCCTCTTGAAGGGATCGATCTCGTAGCGGATGAAGCAGGTGATCATCGTTCAAACATCCTGTTGTCGAAGACCCCTCCTTCTTAGACGATTGATCGACGTCGATGGTTCGGCTATGATCGAAGTATGAAAGAAGGACCCATCATCGCGTCCGTGGCCGCGCTCCTGGGCGATCCGGCCCGGGCCAACATCCTCACCGCCCTCATGGACGGGCGGGCCTTGACCGTGAGCGAGCTCGCGCAGGCCGCCGGCGTCACCCTCCAGACCGCCAGCGGCCATCTCGCCAAGCTCGACGCGGCCAACCTGCTGGTCGCCGAAAAGCAGGGGCGCCACCGCTATTTCCGGCTCTCGGGGCCGGATGTGGCGCAGGTCCTGGAGGCCCTGATGGGCCTGGCTCAGCGCACGGGAGCGACCCGGGTCCGCACCGGCCCCAAGGATGCGGCCCTGCGCTCGGCCCGGATCTGCTACGACCATCTCGCTGGCGAGCGCGGCGTCGCGCTGCTGAACGGGGCGCAGCGGCAGGGCCTGCTCGCGGGCGGGCAGGATCTCGCGCTCACGGACAAGGGCCGCGTCGTCTTCACGGAATTCGGCATCGATCTGACGAGGCTGGAAAAGGGCCGCCGCCCCGTGTGCCGTGCCTGCCTCGACTGGAGCGAGCGGCACAGTCATCTCGGGGGCGCCCTGGGCGCGGCGATCCTCGACCGGCTGATCGAGAAGCAATGGGTCCGGCGCGACGCGGGCCGCGTCCTCACCTTCACCTGCGAGGGCGCAGAAGGGTTCGACGCCACGTTCGGGCGGGTCCCTGACGAGGACACCCGCGCCGCCTGACGCTCAGGAGAGCCGGTACGACCCGACCTCGTCGAATCCGAGGGAGCGGTAGAGCCGCAGAGCCCCGGAGGGGTTGTCGGCATCGACCTTGAGATCGACGAAGCTGGCGCCCCGCTCCCGCAGGATCCGGAAGACCTGTCGCAGCAGGGCCGAACCCAGGCCCTGCCGGCGCGTGGCCGGCGCGACCGCGAGATCCTTCACGAATGCGCTCGTCCAGCACTGCGCCACGCCGACGACCTCGTCCCGCCCGTCCACCGCGATGACGACCAGGGCCGGATCGTATTCCGGATCGTGCCGCAGACTGGGCCACCAGATCGTGAAGGGCTCCACATAGCCGCCGCCGCGGGAATAGGCCTCCCCGAGAAGCGCATGAACCTGCTCCGCATGACGGTCCGGCTCGAACGGGACCGGCCGGATCCCGGCCGGCCAGACGGGGGCCGGCACGGGCCCGGTGAGCAGACGGCGCATTCGGACAATGAGACGGCCTCCCATCGGCTTGCCTACTCCCCCGAGCGCAGGGCGGCCGCCGCCCCGACCGTGCCGACGACGGCCGCGATCAGCGACAGGGCAATCAGGATCAGGAACGGGGTCGCGAAGGGAATCGTCCCGCCCAGGGCCGCATTGGCTGCCGAGACGCCGAAGATCAGGGTCGGAATCATGAAGGGCAGGACCAGGATCGCCAGGATCAGGCCGCCGCGCCGCAGCGAGGCGGTGAGCGCCGCGCCCACCGCCCCGATGAAGGTGAGCGCTGGCGTGCCCACCAGCAGGGTCGCCACCATGGCGAGCATGCCCTCGGGCGAGAGCGCGACCAGGAGACCGAGGAAGGGGGCGGCAACCGCCAGCGGCAGGCCGGTGACGAGCCAGTAGGCCACGACCTTCGCCAGCACGACCACCTCCAGGGGCGCGTGCGACAGGCGCAGGAGATCAAGGGACCCATCCTCCTGGTCGGCCTGGAACAGCCGGTCGAGGCCGATCAGGGTGGCCAGCAGGGCGGCGATCCACAGGATCGCCGGGCCGATGCGCGAGAGCAGGTTGAGATCGGGCCCGAGCGCGAAGGGGATGAGCGTCACGATCATCAGGAAGAAGATCAGCCCCATGACGCCCGACCCGCCCACGCGGGCGGCGAGTTTCAGATCGCGGACCAGGAGAGCGCGGAACGAGCGAATCATGCGGGCTCTTCCTCGGGCTCTCCCTCGAGGCGCGTGGGCCTGCGCTCGATCCGGATCTCCTTGGCATCCGCCAGGAACAAGGGTGAATGGGTCGTGGCCGCGATCATGCCCCCGCCCTCCCGGTGACGTTCCAGGAGCAGGCGCAGGATGTCCTGGGAGGCGGTGTCGAGGGCCGAGGTCGGCTCGTCGAGAAGCCAGACGGGCCTGTGCGCCACCAGGAGGCGGGCGAGCGCCACCCGTCGGCGCTGCCCGGCCGAGAGATAGGCCACCGGCAGGCGGGCCGCATGGGCGAGGCCCACGGCCTCCAGGGCCTCGGAGGGCGTCATCGCGGGGCTGCCGAGAAAGTCGCGGGCGAAGGCGAGGTTCTCCTCGGCCGTGAGCGCGGCCTTGAGGGCGTCGCGGTGGCCGACGTAATGCAGGCATTCGGCCAAGGTCCGCTCGCCCGCCTCCTCGAGGAGAATCACCCCGGCGGCGGGACGCAGGCGGCCGGCCAGGATCTCGAGGAGCGAGGACTTGCCGGCCCCGTTGCGGCCGGTGATCACCAGGGCCTCGCCGGCCCGCAGGGTGAACGAGACGCCTGCGAAGATCCGGCGCTCCCCCCGCTCGCAGGCCAAATTGTTAACGCTCAGACGCAAACCCGACGACCCCTGCCCTGATTGCACCCCGGAATGGTTCTAAACCGTGTAGCGGGATGGTTCGAAATGATCTATAGCACCCCTGGCTGCGCCGCGCGCCAAGGCGTCCAATCCGCCTCGCGCGCTTACTCCCCTGTCCGGGCGCCCCCGGAGCGGCGCGCGCTTATCGCGCTTTCGGCCGAACACATGTTCGTAACCCAAATGCACGCGAGGATTCGCCGTGACGCTCAACAACAGCTTCAATGCTCGCCAGACCCTCAAAGTCGGTGACAAGTCCTACACCTATTACTCCCTCGTGGAGGCCGAGAAGAACGGCCTCACCGGCGCCTCGAAGCTGCCCTTCTCCATGAAGGTGCTGCTCGAGAACCTGCTCCGCTACGAGGACGGCCGCACGGTCACCAAGGCCGATATCGAGGCCGTGGCCGCCTGGCTCGACAACAAGGGCAAGGACGAGAAGGAAATCGCCTACCGCCCCGCCCGCGTCCTGATGCAGGACTTCACCGGCGTTCCGGCCGTGGTGGATCTCGCCGCCATGCGCGACGCCATGAAGAACCTCGGCGGCGATCCGCGCAAGATCAACCCGCTCGTGCCCGTCGACCTGGTCATCGACCATTCGGTGATCGTCGACGAGTTCGGGACGCCCAAGGCCTTCGACCGCAACGTCGAGCTGGAATACCAGCGCAACGGCGAGCGCTACCGCTTCCTCAAGTGGGGCCAGACCGCGTTCGAGAACTTCTCCGTCGTGCCTCCGGGCACCGGCATCTGCCACCAGGTGAACCTCGAGTTCCTGTCGCAGGCCGTCTGGACCCGCAGGGACACCGCGACCGGCGAGGAGACCGCCTATCCTGACACCCTGGTCGGCACCGATTCGCACACCACCATGGTCAACGGCCTGGCCGTTCTCGGCTGGGGCGTGGGCGGCATCGAGGCTGAGGCCGCCATGCTCGGCCAGCCGGTCTCCATGCTGATCCCCGAGGTGATCGGCTTCAAGCTCACCGGCAAGCTGAAAGAGGGCGTGACCGCCACCGACCTGGTGCTCACCGTCACCCAGATGCTGCGCAAGAAGGGCGTGGTCGGCAAGTTCGTGGAATTCTACGGCCCCGGCCTCAACGACATGTCGGTCGCCGACCGCGCCACCATCGGCAACATGGCGCCCGAATACGGCGCGACCTGCGGGTTCTTCCCCATCGACGACAAGACCATCGCGTATCTGCGCACCACCAGCCGCACGGACGAGCGCGTCGCCCTCGTCGAGGCCTATGCCAAGGCGCAGGGCATGTGGCGCACGGCCGAGACGCCCGACCCGGTCTTCACCGACACCCTCGAGCTAGACCTGGACGATGTGGTGCCCTCGCTGGCCGGCCCGAAGCGCCCGCAGGACCGCGTGACGCTCGACACCTCCAAGACCGAGTTCCTCGGCGCCATGGAGAAGGAGTTCCGCAAGGCCGGCGAGATCGGCAAGCGCGTGAAGGTCGAGGACGCGAACTACGATCTCGGCCATGGCGACGTGGTGATCGCGGCGATCACCTCCTGCACCAACACCTCGAACCCGAGCGTGATGATCGGCGCGGGCCTGCTCGCCCGCAACGCGGTCGCCAAGGGCCTGACCTCCAAGCCGTGGGTGAAGACCTCCCTGGCGCCCGGATCGCAGATCGTCGAGGAATATTTCAAGAAGGCCGGGCTCCAGGGCGACCTGGATGCGCTGGGCTTCAACCTCGTCGGCTTCGGCTGCACGACCTGCATCGGCAATTCGGGCCCGCTGCCGGAGAACGTCTCGAAGGCGATCAACGACAACGACCTCGTGGCCGTGTCGGTGCTCTCGGGCAACCGCAACTTCGAGGGCCGCGTGAACCCGGACGTGCGCGCGAACTATCTGGCCTCGCCTCCCCTGGTGGTGGCTTACGCGCTCGCCGGCTCCATGCTGGTGGATCTCACCAAGGATCCCCTCGGCACGGGCTCGGACGGCCAGCCGGTCTATCTCAAGGACATCTGGCCCTCCTCGGCCGAGGTCCAGGACTTCATCGACCGCACGATCACCAGCGAGCTGTTCAAGACCCGCTACGCCGACGTGTTCTCGGGCGACGAGAACTGGAAGAAGGTCACCTTCGAGCCGGGCCTGACCTATGAGTGGGACATGGGCTCCACCTATGTGCAGAACCCGCCCTACTTCGAAGGCATGGCCAAGGATCCGAAGCCGGTCACGGACATCGTGAACGCGCGCATCCTCGGTCTCTTCCAGGACTCGATCACCACCGACCACATCTCGCCCGCGGGCAACATCCGGGCCGCCTCGCCGGCCGGTGAATACCTGCAGTCGCATCAGGTGCGCGTCGCCGACTTCAATCAGTACGGCACCCGTCGCGGCAACCACGAGGTCATGATGCGCGGCACCTTCGCCAACATCCGCATCAAGAACCAGATGGTGAAGGACGAGAGCGGCCACGTGGTCGAAGGCGGCTACACCATCCACCAGCCCTCCGGCGAGCGGATGTTCATCTACGACGCCGCCATGCGCTACAAGGACGAGGGCGTCCCGCTCGTCATCCTGGCCGGCAAGGAATACGGCACCGGCTCGTCCCGCGACTGGGCGGCCAAGGGCACGGTCCTGCTCGGCGTGCGCGCCGTGATCGCCGAGAGCTTCGAGCGCATCCACCGCTCGAACCTGGTCGGGATGGGCGTGGCCCCGTTCGTGTTCGAGCAGGGCACGTCCTGGGAGACCCTCGGCCTGAAGGGCGACGAGACCATCACCATCAAGGGCCTGGCCGGCGAGCTGAAGCCGCGCCAGCGCATGGAGATGGAGGTCACCTCGGCGGACGGCTCGGTGCGCAAGGTGCCGGTGCATTGCCGCATCGATACGCTCGAGGAGGTCGAGTACTTCCGCAACGGCGGCATCCTGCACTACGTGCTGCGTCAGCTCGCGGCTTAAAGCACCGCAAACGCCCGCGAACGAACGAGCCCGCCCCTTCACAGGGGCGGGCTTTTCTTTGCCGGGTCCTTTTTGGGGGACCTTGCACTCGATCGATACCGCATTGCCCATCCTCCGAGAGGCGGGCTGGGCATTCCCCATCTCACGTCATGGCCGGGCTCGTCCCGGCCATCCCGATCCGGTGAAGCGCTACGCCTGTCCGGCGAACGTCTCCCGTTCAGATGAAGAGGAAGTCCTTGTAGGTGAGGCTCGTGCCCTCACCCTTTTGGAGCTTCACGGTGCCGATCTCCAGCATGGCCTTCGCGCCGGAACCGTCCGCGTCCCAGTACAGCTTGACCTCGGTCGGCTTGACTTTCTTGGCGATGAAGAAATCGTCCCGGTCGAGCGCCTTGTCGCCGACCCGGAAGAAGCTGCTCTTCATCTTGTACGCATGGTCGAGCCCAGCCCCTTTCCCCTTCAGGTATTGGGCGATCGTCCGATTGGAGAAGGCCGCGTCGTCGAGGTAGATCGAATCGTATTTCGGCCCGAAATCGACGATCGTGTCCTTGTTCCTGGCGGCCACGCTCTTGCTGGTGAGCCGGGTGTCGAACACGAATGCATCCCGGCTCGCCGCACCCTTCGCGCCATAGAGCTTGTCAAGCCCCGCGCCGCCGCCGATCGTGTCGTTGCCGGCCTCGCCCTTGAGCGTATCGTTGCCGGCGGCGCCGAACAGGCGGTCGTGGCCGGCATTGCCGGCAAGCGTGTCGTTGCCGCCGCCGCCGTAGAAGACGTCGTTGTGGGCCGTGCCGGCGGTCACCTCGGTTGCGACATCGTCAACGTTGATCGCCCATGTCTGGGTGGCGACACCACCCTGGCCATCCGAGACCTGAACGGTGATGCTGTGCGAACGCGCCTGCTCGTAGTCGAGCCGGAAACCATCGGCGACCAGGATCCGGTTGCCGGAGAGCATGAAGCGGCCGCCGGCATCGTCGAGGAGCGCATAAGACAGGGGATCGTTGTTCTCATCGGTCGCCGCTAACGTCCCCACCAGCGTGCCCACCGCCGCATACTCCATTGCCACGGTCGCGGACAGCTTCAGGTCGGTCGGGGCATGGTTAGACGGAGGCGGCGGCGGCGGCGGCGGCGGAGGCGGCGGGGTCGTCTCGTCAACATCGGCGACATTGATCGTGAAGGTCTGTGTGGCGCTGGTGCCGCCGTCCTTCCCGTCGGAGGCCTTCAGATGAACCGTCACATATTTCAGGTTCTCCGGTAGCTGTTCATAGTCGATGGGGTCTTTCAGCTTGAGCTGCTTGTGACCGTTTCCATCATCGATGATCTCGAACAGACGATTGCCGCTGGTGTTGTCCCACGCATCATCGAAGGTCCAGGTCAGATTGGCGTCGCCGTCGCTGTCTTGCGCCGCGAGAATGCCGGTGAAGGGGTCATTCTCGTTGATCGTGACGGTCGTGCCGCCATTCAGCGTGAGGTGGCTCGGCGCGTGATTGCCGTTCACCACATCCGTCACCGTGATGGTGAAGGTGCGGTAATCGGCCTTCGATTGTGTGCCACCGTTCTTGTCCGACACCTTGAGGGTGATGGTGAATGTCTGGTTGCCGACTCCGGCCGGGAGAGCCCTGGCGACCGTCAGTTGGCCGGTTGCCGCATCGACGGCGAACAGCCCGTTCGCATCGGCGGCATTGCCTTGGATGTCCTTCAACTCGAACCTGAGGCCAACCTGGCCATCTTCAGGGTCGTGCGCTGCGAAAGTTCCAACCGATGCACCGGGCTGGGCATCTTCCGAGACCTGCCTGTTGTCCAGGCCATCGATGATGGGAGCTTTGTTGACGTCCTTCACCTTGATGACGACGGTCTGGTCGGTGGCGCCGCCTTGCCCGTCCGAAACCGTCACAACCAGGGAGTACTCGGTGTCCTGCGTCACCTCCGGTGCTATGCCGCCGGTTGGCCCGATAATCCCATCCTGGTCAACCTTGAATAGATTATTCGGGTTCGTCTTCAGCGCATAGCTGATCGTGCCGCCGTCCGCATCATGCGCATAGATGCGGGCGATGTTGCCTGCGGTATTCTCATTGATGAGGAATTTCCCAGCGTCCGCGCCGGTGCCGACGGAGGCGCCCCAGGAATCTACCTTATCGACGACGGGCGCCAGGTTGAGGTGCGTGCTCGTGATCGTGAAATCCTTGACCAGCGAGCCGCTATGGGTGTCCGAGACCTTCACTTTAACGGTGTAGGTTCCGGCCGCCAGGGTGCCATAGCTCACCGCGAGCTGATTGCCGTTGACGATCGCAAACTTGCCCAGGTTGGGATCGCTGGCATCGATCGCGAAGGCGAGTGTCTCGACTGCATCGTCTGGATCATGAGCCTTCAGCGTTCCCAGCACGGTGGCCACGCCGTCGTCTCCGATCGTCTTGGCGTTGGTATTGTCCGTGAACGCCAGGAGGTCAGGATTCCTGTTGGCGCTCATGTCCGCAAGGGTCAGCGTCTGATCGTCGAACCTGGCGAGTTCGACATCCTTCAGCAGGTCGGTGCCGTCCTGACCGACGATTTTGTAGGTGCCATCCGCATTCTTGGTGACCGTATAGTCCTGCCGGTTGCCCGTGAACACCGCCGTGTCGGTGTCGGCGCCGCCATCGATCGTATCGCCGCCGCCGCCGCCCGTGAGCACGTCGTCACCATCCCCGCCATGGAGACGATCGGCTCCTTCCTTGCCGATCAGGGCGTCCTTGCCGCCCATGCCGTCGAGCTCGACGCCCTGGCCGCTATCGCGGACCAAGCCGATGATGACATCGGCCACGTCGGTGCCCTGCACGACCTCGATGTCCTTCAGGGTGTCGCCCGCCGCCACACCGCCGGTCTGCCCCGCCGTCATGTTGACGACGATGCCGCCACTATCGAGAGGCGTGTAGAGATAGGAGACGATGTCCCAACCAGCCCCACCATCGAGGCTGTCGCCGCCGGCTCCTCCATCGAGCCAGTCGTTGCCGTCCCCACCGTAGAGACGATCGCCGCCGTCCTGCCCGGTCAGTTTGTCGTTACCCTTCTGGCCGTAGAGCGCGACACCATTGCCGTTGCCGCGATCCAGTCCGGTGATGATGTCGTCTGAATTCGTGCCCTCCACGGCTTCGACATGGACCAGCACATCGCCCGCGGCGGCGCCCCCGGTTTGGCCGGTGGTCATGTTGAGGACGATGCCGCCTCTCTCGGGCGGCAGGAAGAGATAGGTGACGAGATCCCAGCCAGCGCCGCCATCCATGGCATCGGCGCCGTTGCCGCCGTCGATGGTGTCGCTGCCGTCGCCTCCGTAGAGAGTGTCCGCTCCGCTGCCGCCATGAAGATGATCGTCGAACTTGGTGCCGGCATATTGCTGGCCGATATCGCCGCCGGTCCAATCGACGGCACTTTCGCGGGGATCGAAAATCCTGGCTTTGACGACTCCGGCCTCGGGGCCATATTTGACGACCCATTCGACGATGAAGCGCCCATCATTGAGGGTCTTGATCTGCGGATTGGTAACGCTGTTTTGAGTGTTGCTATCGTAGAAACGCTCGGTCGTTGCAACGCCGCCCTTGTATGTTCCCAAGACGATGCCGTTGCCGGTGGCTCCGCTGGTGTATGTGAAAGCGAAATCACCGTTGGATAGCGGGGCCAACGTTATCTTCCGGGCGAGCTGACCCGATTCCTCGGAAAGCTGTGTTGTTTGCACAACCACGCCTTGCGGCGAAAGGATCGTGACTTTTATGGCTGTTACATTCTCCTGGGAGTTCCAGACCGGAGTTATGACCGCGAAATTCCCATTACTTAATGTCGTTATGCTTGAGAATTCGGCGCTATACGAATTTGTGTTATTGACAAGTGCCTGATGGGATAACACTACTCCGTCCAGATTTGCGATGTCTACATATAGAATATTCTTGCTGTTGTTGAATTGAAGATTAGCGATATTGTTCTGGCTTGAGCTTGCCTCGCCCAAGTTGATGGAACCTGCGTCCGTGTCAAGGAATCCAGAGGTGCCTGCATCATTATGGTATTTGAAATATCTCAAGCCACGATCATTAAACGTCAGGTAGAAAGATCCATCGTTGAACGTGGTAATGACAGGATTGACGATGGGATTACTGTCTAGAGCTTTAGAATAGATTGGATTGGAGTCGATCCTTCCGTAGAATACGTCATATGTTTCCTGAACCAGAGTGAGCATTTTCGATTGCTGGTTCAGCTTCGTATAAGCGACGACGAACCGTCCATTTGGCAAGGCAGCCACGGAAGGAGTGTCCTTGCCGGCTTCTCCTGGCGCGCTGATGTCGAACGGTCCACCCATTGGACTGCCGTCCGCATTGAGAACTTGGCCTCTTATTGTGTTGGTCGTCACGTCGCGCCATGTGGTGACGATCCATCCATCTCTGAGGACAGTCGTGCTTGTGACAACGTCATAAGCATTGAACAAGTGCGTGTTACCGACGACTTGCTCGGTACTCCATTGACTTGGAAAGGCCATTGTCGAGCTCCATTACGAAAAGGTTGGCATGGCGTGTGGTTAATCTTCCGAGGCCGCGACGCTCCTGCACGTGCATGCGAACTCGTCCCGCTAGGGAATTCCGTCAGTGAATAGGCTGCGGAGATATCGTCGAATCTTTATAATGTTTCATTGGCGGCAATCAAGATCGCCATGAAAGGCAAGCCGATCATTTCCCTAGAGGAACTGGCGGACGAGCCGATCACGCGCCGGCCAAGGAGGGAATTTGCCACGTGCAGTGGAGTCCGGACCCCACCCCGGATCGTCCGTTTGTCGCTCCATTGATCCGGAAAGGTCATCGACGAACTCCTCGCAATATTGCGTATTGGTGTTACTGTTCAGTTGGCTCAGGCGCGGTGCGGCCGCACACGACGTGCAACATGATTGCGGACGGCTTTCCTCAGGCAGCGGTTTACCGGATCCGGGTCGGAATCCATATAACGTTGCGACATCGGTATGCAACGTTTCCAAGTGAATCAAGTCCTTTCCCGACCTCGGCCGGATCCTTGCGTCCTTTTGCCCACCCGTGTGCAGTGGGCCGATCGCCTACAAAACCAGGCTTCCGCCGCTGGCGGCGCGGTGCCGTTAAGGGCCCGTTAACCCTGCCGGGCGGACACTCGATCCTGACCTTCCTCTCGCCGCCTTCATGTCCATGAGCGACCTTCTCGTCAGTATCCGCCACGCCAAGCCCGACGACGCCCCGGCCCTCTCGCGGGTCTTCGATGCGGCCTGGCGGGAGGCCTATTCCGGCATCATCCCCGGCGTGACCCTGGACAAGATGTTCTCCCGGCGCTCCCCGCGCTGGTGGCGCTCGACCGTGTCGCGCGGGCGCCCGCTCGTGGTGCTCGATATCGGCGAGGGCGCGGTTGGCTACGCCTCCTACGGGCGCTGCCGCGACCGGGCGCTGCCGGCTGGCGGGGAGATCGACGAGCTCTACCTGCTGCCCGAATACCAGGGCATCGGCTTCGGCCGGCGCCTGTTCAACGCGGTGCGCAACGATCTCAAGGATCGGGGGATGGACCGGATCGTCGTCTGGGCCCTGGAAGAGAACGAGCGCGCCTGCGCGTTCTACGAGAGCATGGGCGGGCGCACGGTCGCCCGGGTCGAGGAGCGCATCGGCGGAACGCCGCTCGCCAAGGTCGCCTATCTGTTCCGCTGACGGCGCGCGGGACGGCCGGTCCGCAACCCTGTTGCAGCCTCCCGGAGCCCGATTCCGCTTTGCGCGCAAGACGTTCCGCACAGGAGGCGCGTCCCGTCGGGCCTGAAAGTGGGTTCCCCTTTTGAACCCAATGCTCTAGTGAGGCGTCCAAGCTTCAGAAAGCGGTCGTCCGGCCTCTCGGTTCAAGCCGCTCTCGAGACGATCTTCTGCCGCGTTGTTCCGGCGGGACGGCATCCTCCTCCGGAGGAGCCTCGCCCGGAACGATGTTTCAAGCCTTGTTCCGGAGAACAGCTCTATGCGCCTTGATGCGATCAAGATTGGAAAGAACCCGCCGGACGACGTGAACGTCGTGATCGAAGTGCCGCTCGGCGGCGAGCCCATCAAGTACGAGATGGACAAGGAATCCGGCACGCTCTTCGTCGACCGCTTCCTCTACACGTCGATGCGGTATCCGGGGAATTACGGCTTCATCCCGCACACGCTCTCGGGCGACGGCGACCCCTGCGACGTGCTCGTCGCCAACACCCGCGCCATTGCGCCGGGCGCCGTCATGAACGTGCGCCCGGTGGGCGTTCTGGTGATGGAGGACGACGGCGGCCAGGACGAGAAGATCATCGCCGTCCCATCGAGCAAGCTGACCCAGCGCTACGACCGGGTCGCGACCTATACGGATCTGCCCGAGATCACCATCAAGCAGATCGAGCATTTCTTCGAGCACTACAAGGATCTCGAGCCCGGCAAATGGGCCAAGATCATCCGCTGGGGCGACGCCGAAGAGGCCCGCCGCCTGATCGTCGAGGGGATCGAGCGCGCGAAGGCGGACGCGAAGGGCTGATCCGCGCGAGCGGCCGACCGCCGCAACGGTCATGAGGCATCGGGCCCGGCTCACAGGGTGAGCCAGGCCTTCTCGTTGCAGAGGCCTCAGACGATGAAGAAGTCCTTGTGGGAGATCGGGATCTTCTTCGTGATGTTGGCGAACTGGACGGCCTTCGCGGGACCCGACCCGTCGGGATCATAGAAGAGCGCGCCGGCGCTCTTGAGGTACAGGATCCGGTCGTCCTTGTCCTTGAAGTGATCCCCGACCACGAAGGCCTTCTTCGACAGGGTGCCTTTGGAAATCTTGGAAAAAGCGTGCCGCGACAGGTGGATGACGTCGTCCGCCGCAACGAAATCCTGAATGTAGTCGAGGTTCGACTTCACGTTCGGCTTCCTGTCGAACAGGAAGACGTCGCTCCCGCTCCCGCCGTCGAGAGTGTCGTTGCCGGCGCCGCCGATGAGCGTGTCGGCGCCGGCGCCGCCGAAGAGCGTGTCGTTTCCTGCCAGGCCGGAGAGCCGGTCGTTGCCCGACTCGCCGGACAGCTGCTCGGCCTTGTCGGTGCCGACGCGGGCGAGCGGGGTCGTCTCGACGATGTTGAAGACGGAAATCGTGAAAGACTTGGTGAACGTGCCGCCATAGGGGTCCTTCGCCGTGACCGCGATCGTGTGCTGCCCGGCCGTCTCGAAATCGAGCGCCTTCACCAGGACGATCTTCTTGCCGGTGGCATCGAGGCCGAAGAGCCCGTCCGGGTTCGACGCGAGGCTGTAGGTCAGGGCGTCGCCGTCCGGATCGCTGCCGGAGAGCGACCCGATTGTGGCGCCGATCGCCGCGTCTTCGGACAACAGCGAGTTCTGGAACAGAAGGATGCTGGAAGGGTTGCCGTTGACGAGCGCGATGGTCTGGTTCGAACCCAGGAATCTCACCAGCCGTACATCTTTGAGCGTATCGGTGCCGTCCCTCTGGGCTCCCTGGTTGTCGGCGACCGTGAAGGTGTCGCCGCTCTGTGTGATG
This sequence comes from Microvirga yunnanensis, assembly GCF_025460875.1. NCBI lineage: Bacteria > Pseudomonadati > Pseudomonadota > Alphaproteobacteria > Hyphomicrobiales > Methylobacteriaceae > Microvirga > Microvirga yunnanensis. The sequence continues at coordinate 10,774 of NZ_JAMXFI010000068.1, read as the reverse complement.
GTGTAGTCGGCCCTGGCACCGGAAAATACGGCGGTGTCCTCGCCCGAGCCGCCGTCGAGGGTGTCGTCGCCCTTCCCGCCCGTGAGGGTGTCGTTGCCTCCGTTGCCGGTCAGCTTGTTGTTCGCATCGTTGCCCGTGAAGGTGTCGGCCCCGAACCCGCCCTCCAGGTTGGCGATTCCGATCAGGGTGTCCATGCCGTATCCGAACGTGTTCTGGGCTCCAGGTTGCGACAGGTCGGCCGTGGCGGCCGAGAAGCCGCTGTAGCGGACCGTATCGGTGCCGGTGCCGCCTTCGAGCCGGTCGTCGCCGAGCCCGCCGTCGAGGGTATCGTCGCCGCCGCCGCCGCGCAGGATATTGCTGCCCGTGCTGCCGACGAGCGTGTCGTCGGAGCCGCTCCCGGTGACGTTCTCGATGTTGACGAGGGTGTCGTGGTTTTGCCCGCCGCCGATCAACTGCGATATCGTCCGGCTGAGATCGACGCTGATGCTGCCGGTCGCATCCGAATAGTCGGCCGTGTCGTTACCATCGCCGCCGTCGAGATAATCGTCGCCTCCCCCGCCGGAAAAAATGTCCGAACCGGTGCCGCCATAGGCGGTGTCGTTGCCGGCGCCGAGCTTGATCGTCCCGCCGATCGCGAAGCCCAGGACGCCGTCATAGAAGTCGTTCCCGTCCTTCAGGTCCAGGAGGACGGCATTGGCCGCGGTGGACGTGGATTGCAACGTGCCGGTGTTGACGATTCGCTCGGCCCCGACATTGCCTTCGATCACGAGGCCCGCGGCCTTGATCGTTCCGGCATTGTTGACCGTGTGGATCCCCCCGGCCGAAAAGCGGATCGCGGCGCCGGCCGGGGTCCGAGACTCGATCGTGCCCTCGTTGGTGACGATGTCGGACGAGCCCAGGAGCTGCAGTCCGTCGGCCTGAGCCAGGACGGTCCTTGTCTTCCGGACGAGGATGTGACCGATGTCGGTGACCTTGATGGTGCTCGTGACGTCGAGGTCGATCACCGCGAGGTCGAGTCCTGTCACGTCGCCGGCGGCCGGGAGGGGGTTCGAGGCGTCGAAAATTTTGCTGGTCATGAAGGGTCCGGACGATCTGAAAAATGCAGGATCATATTGCTATATAACATTACATATGATTCGGATACTGTCTGCCCGTCGCAGGAGCCGCGACGGCCCGCTGCTCGGCACGGATTGCCAAGCCACAAAGGCCGGCCGCCCGGCGGCGACCGGGCGAGGCTCGCGCCTCACCCGGCCGCGCTCACGCGGCCGGAACCGGAGCGGCCGCGCCGGCGTCCCGGTATTCGGCCCAGGCCTGGCGCAGGATCTGCACCGCCGACGACAGGAACAGGCCGGCCATGAGGCCGGCCACGATCAGGTCGGGCCAGGCGCTCCCGGTGCCCCAGACCGCGACGGCAGCCGCCATGACCACGACGTTGCCGATGGCGTCGTTGCGCGAGCACAGCCAGACGGAGCGCACGTTGGCGTCCCCATCCTTGTAGCGCATCAGCAGGAGCACGCTGGCGAGGTTCGCGGCGAGCGCCAGGATCCCGATCCCGCCCATGATCTCCGCCCGGGGAAGGCCCAGGATCAGCACATGGTAGACCGTGGAGCCCAGCACCCAGGCGCCCATGAGCGACAGGCTCGCGCCCTTGAACAGGGCCGCGGCGGCGCGAACCCTCAGGGACGCGCCGATGACGGCAAGGCTCAGCCCGTAGGTGACCGTGTCGCCGAGGAAGTCGAGGGCGTCGGCCTGCAAGGCCTGGGAACGGGCGAGGTGGCCGGCCACGATCTCGGTGACGAACAACGCGGCATTGATCGCGATTACGGTCCAGAGGATCCGCTTGTAGCGGGGGTCGACGCCGTCGAAGACCGGCACGCCGCCGTGGCAGCCGCAGGCGGCCTCTCCATGGCAATGGTCCTGATGCGGGTGGCTCACGGAATCCTGCGCCTGGTGCTCGTGTGAGGAGCAGCATGTTCCATGGCTGTGACCCTCGCTCATCCGAATCTCCTTTTCGTCCGTCAGCGAGACTCGTACAATCTCTAGCGACTGGAGGTTCAAGAGAGAAAATGACGGATCTGTCGATCGGGGAGTTGTCGCGCCGGACGGCCGTGAAAGTACCGACCATCCGCTATTACGAGCAGATCGGCCTTCTCCCGGCCCCGCCGCGCACGGAGGGACGGCAGCGCCGCTACGGGTCCGATCACGTGGCCCGGCTCGGCTTCATCCGCCATGCGCGCGAGCTCGGCTTCGAGGTCGAGGCCATCCGCGAGCTTCTGAGCCTGAGCGCGGCGCCGGAGCGACCCTGCGAACCGGCCGATCGGATCGTCCTGCGGCATCTGGAGGGCGTCGAGCGCCGCATCGCCCAGCTCGAGCTGCTCCGCTCCGAGCTGCGGCACATGCTCGACGATTGCCGGCACGGGCAGGTGGGCGAGTGCCGGATCATCCAGGTGCTGGCGGATCATGACCTGTGCCGGCACGAGCACGGCAGGATGGAGTCAGGGGCTCCTGCCCGTCACGCCCGGCGGGGATCGACCCGCTTTCCCGTCATGGCCGGGCCTGACCCGGCCATCCCTATCCGCTGAGGCGCGGCGCTTCTCCTGATCGGGATCACCGGCACGGGGCCGGTGATGACGACCTGGGGGCCGTCCTACAACGCCTCGCCCCGCAGCAGCCTGGGCTGCCGCTCGCTGACGCCCGCCGCCTCCCGGATGAAGAAGCGCTTGAGGCCGGGCATCCGGTCGACGAGGCCGAGCCCCAGGTCGCGGATCAGGCGCACGGGCAGTACGTCGTTGGAAAACAGCCGGTTGAGACCGTCGGTCATCACCCCCATGGCGGTGATGTCGGCGCGCCGGGCCCGCTCGTACCGGTCGAGCACGTCGGCCGCCCCGGGATCCATGCCGAGGCGCATGGCGTCGGTGACGGTCTCGGCGAGCGCCGCCGCGTCGTGCAGGCCGAGATTGAGCCCCTGGCCGGCGATGGGATGGATCACGTGAGCGGCGTCGCCCAGGAGCGCGAGACGCTCGGCCACGAAGGAACGGGCGACGCCGAAGGACAGGGGAAAAGCCTGGGGACGGGTCTCGAAGCTGAGTTTTCCGAGCTGGAGCCCGAAGCGGCGCTCCAATTCGACGAGCAGATCCTCGGGATGCGATTCGAGCAGGGCGGACACGGCGTCGGCCCGCTCCGTCCAGACGATGGAGGAGCGGTGCCGGATCGAACCATCGGCTTGCGGCTCGTCTTTCAGCGGCAGGATCGCGAAGGGCCCGGAGGGCAGGAAGTGCTCGACCGCCCTGCCCTCGTGGTCCCGCTCGTGGGCGATGGTGGCCACGATGCCGGACTGCCGGTAGGGCCAGGAGATCCAGCCGATGCCTGCCTGCTCGCGCAGGCGCGAGCGTGCCCCGTCGGCCGCCACGAGGAGCGAGGCCGTCAGGCTGCCGCCCTGCGCCAGCGCGACGTTCGTGCGCGCGCCCTGGAGGGCAAAGCCCTTCACGCCCTCGGCGCGCAGGTCGACGCCGCTTTCGCGGCAAGCCTCCAGCAGGGCGGCGGTCAGGTCGCCCGCCGTGACCATGTGGGCGAAGGGCTCATGGCCGTCGACCTCGCCCGCGAAGGTCAGGAAGGTCGGACGCACCGGATCCTGCAGGCGGCTGTCGGTGATCACCATGTCGAGGATGGGCTGGGCCCTGTCGGCGATCCCCGGCCAGGTTCCGAGCGCCTCCAGCATCCGGCGCGCCGCCGCCGCGATGGCGTAGGAGCGCTTGTCCCCATGGGGATCGCGCCGGAGGGCCGGATCGCACATGACCACGTCGACCCCGTCGGCGAGCGCTTGCTTCAGCGCCAGCGCCAGGGACAGCCCGGCGAGCCCTCCGCCCGCGATGACGATGCGCGGTCGCTCCATCCCGGTTGCTGCGCTCATCCGTCTTTCTCCATGCCTTCGACATTATAGGTGGGTGTCAGCGATCCATCGACCAGCGTCAAGCTTGACCTTCTCGCGCCTCTCACCGATGGATGGCTGCTGCCGATCGAAGGACCTTGAACCCCATGTCCCGTGCCGTTTCCGATCTCCTGTCCATCCTCGACCTCGAGCCCCTCGAGGTGAACCTGTTCCGCGGGCAGAGCCCGAAGAGCGGGTGGCAGCGTGTCTTCGGCGGGCAGGTGATCGGCCAGGCGCTGGTGGCCGCGACCCGCACTGTCGACGGGCGTCCGCCCCATTCGCTTCACTGCTACTTCATGCTGCCGGGCGATCCTCGGATCCCGATCATCTACGAGGTGGAGCGCATCCGCGACGGCAAGAGCTTCAGCACCCGGCGCGTGCTCGCGATCCAGCACGGGCAGGCGATCTTCGCCATGTCGGCCTCGTTCCACCGGGAAGAGGAGGGCTTCGAGCACCAGGCCGAGATGCCGAAGGTGCCCGGACCCGACGAGCTCCCGAGCGAGGAGGACGTGAAGGGCCGGCTTCTCCTGCAGATGCCCGAGCCCATGCGCACCTATTACGAGCGCGAGCGGCCGCTCGAGATCCGACCCGTGGAGATCAAGCGCTACACCTCCCGCGACCCGGGGGAGCCGCGCTTCCACGTCTGGATCAAGACCACCGGACGCCTGCCGGACGATCCGGCGATCCATCAATGCGTCCTGGCCTATGCGTCCGACATGACGCTCCTCGACACGTCCCTCTTCCCCCATGGCCGGACCGTGTTCGACCCGGCGATCCAGCCGGCGAGCCTCGATCACGCCATGTGGTTCCACCGGCCGTTCCGGGCCGACGAGTGGCTGCTCTACGCGCAGGATACCCCCAGCGCCGGCGGCGCGCGCGGCTTCTCGCGCGGACTCATTTTTAAGCAGGACGGCACCCTGGTGGCGTCCGTTGCCCAGGAAGGGCTCATCCGCGAACGCCGGACCTGACCTGTTCTGCCTAAAATTTGATCAATAAGGCTGTTTTATAGCCCAGCTGGGCCTGCCTAGGAAAGAGGCAGCGGCCGTGCGCCTATGGCAATGAGGCCTGGCATGTTTCTTGCGTAGATCCCCCCGACACCCGTCCACGAGGCCGGGTTCAATTGGAAAAGGCTGCCTGATTGGTCGGGCAGACGTCTCAAAAAGGGGGCCAGACCCATGAAAATCGTGATGGCGGTCATCAAGCCGTTCAAGCTGGAAGAGGTGCGCGACGCGCTCACCGCTCTCGGCGTGCACGGCCTCACCGTGACCGAGGTGAAGGGATACGGACGGCAGAAGGGCCATACCGAGATCTACCGCGGGGCCGAATATGCGGTCAGCTTCCTGCCGAAGCTGAAGATCGAGGTCGCGGTGGCGAGCGAGCTGGTCGGCCAGGTGATCGAAGCGATCACGGCGGCCGCGCGCACGGGCCAGATCGGCGACGGCAAGATCTTCGTCACCTCGCTCGAAAAGGCGGTCCGCATCCGCACGGGCGAGACCGACATCGACGCCCTATGATCCCATTCATGCAATGATTGTCCGGAGTTCAGATCCGATGAAGTTCCGTCCCCTCCTCGTTCCGGCGCTCGCTGCGCTCGGACTGGGCCTTACGGCCCTCGATCCCGCCCTGGCGCAGGACGCCGCCGCGGCCGCCCCCACGGTCAACAAGGGTGATACCAGCTGGATGCTCGTGTCGACGATCCTCGTGATCCTCATGACGATCCCGGGCCTCGCCCTGTTCTATGGCGGCCTCGTGCGCACCAAGAACATGCTGTCGGTGCTCATGCAGGTCTTCGCGGTGTTCTCCCTGGTGTCGATCCTGTGGGCATTCTATGGCTACTCGCTCGCCTTCACGTCCGGCGGCGAGGGCATCGGGGCCTTCATCGGCGGCTTCTCCAAGGCGTTCCTCGCCGGGGTGACCACGGATTCCACCGCCGACACCTTCACCAAGGGCGTGGCGATTCCCGAATTCACCTTCGCGGCCTTCCAGCTCACCTTCGCGTGCATCACCCCGGCCCTGATCGTCGGCGCCTTCGCCGAGCGCATCAAGTTCTCGGCCGTGATGCTGTTCACCGGCCTGTGGCTGACCTTCGTGTATCTCCCGATCGCCCACATGGTGTGGTTCTCGGAAGGCTACCTGTTCGGCCTGGGCGCCCTCGACTTCGCGGGCGGCACGGTGGTCCACATCAATTCCGGCGTCGCGGGCCTCGTCGGCGCCCTGCTGATCGGCAAGCGCATCGGCTACGGCCGCGACCTGCTCGCCCCGCACTCGCTGACGCTCACCTTCGTGGGCGCGTGCCTCCTGTGGGTCGGCTGGTTCGGCTTCAACGCCGGCTCTAACCTGGAAGCCACGGGCGGCGCGGCCCTCGCGCTGATCAACACCATCCTGGCCCCGGCCGCCGCGGGCCTCGCCTGGATGACCGTGGAGGCCCTCGGCAAGGGAAAGGCCTCGCTGCTGGGCATCGCGTCGGGCGCGGTCGCCGGCCTCGTGGCCATCACGCCGGCCGCCGGCCTGTCCGGCCCCATGGGCTCCATCGTGCTCGGCCTGGTGGCCGGCGCGGCCTGCTACTTCGCCGTCACGGGCGTGAAGAACGCTCTCGGCTATGACGATGCGCTCGACGTCTTCGGCATCCACGGGGTCGGCGGCATCATCGGGGCCATCGGCACCGGCGTCGTGGCGGCTCCGTCGCTGGGCGGCTACGGGGTCGGCGAGTACTCGATCGGCGGCCAGGTCTGGACCCAGATCATCGCCGTGGTGGTGACCCTGGCCTGGACCGGCATCGGCTCCGTCGTGCTCTACAAGATCACCGACATGATCGTCGGTCTGCGGGTCACGCAGGACCAGGAGCACGAAGGCCTCGACCTCGCAGACCACGGCGAGCGCGCCTACAACTACTGAACGATCCATCCTCCCGAACGGAAAAGCCCCGGACCGAAAGGCCGGGGCTTTTCTCTATGATTGGTCCAAGGATCTCGCCGCGTCATGGCCGGGCCTGTCCCAGTCATCCCGACGATGTGAAGCGCAGCGCTTTTCCGATCGGGATCACCGGCACGTGGCCGGTGATGACGGGGGGCGTGGATGCGCCTCACCCGTTCTTAATGAGCTGCCGCAGCTTGGCGCGGCGGGTCTCCTCGGGCTCCTGGAAGTTGGACGTGCCGTAGAACTCGCCCTTGCTGTCCATCAGGAACAGGGTGGCCGAGTGGTCCATGGTGTAGCCGTCGTCGGTCGGGACCTTGCGGTAATAGATCTTGTAGGCGCGCGCCGCGGCCGCGATCTCCTCCTCGGTGCCCGACAGGCCGACGATGCGCGGATCGAAGGACGAGAGATAGGTCTTCATCAGCTCCGGCGTGTCGCGCGCCGGGTCGACGGTGATGAAGGCGGCCTGGAGCCGGTCGGCATCCGGGCCGAGCGCCGCCATGTCCTGGGTGAGATCGTACAGGGTGGTCGGGCAGACCTCCGGGCAATGGGTGAAGCCGAAGAACACCACGAAGGGCCGGCCTTTCAGGTTCTCCTCGGTGAACGGCCGGCCCTCGTGGCTCGTCAGCCGGAACGGCCCGCCGATCGGCACCTTGCCGGCGCTCTGCTGCTGCGACGGGAACAGGAGCAGGCCCGCCGTCACCACCAGCACCAAGAGGCCGGTGGTGAAGACGAGAAGCGGCACGAGAAGACGCTTGATGGTCATCGCCGATCTCCCGGGCTAGTGCTGGTGCTCGGCCGGGGCGCCGCCCATGCCGCGCACCGCGTATTCCACCTCGACGCGCCCCACCTTCTCGAAGACGAGCGTTCCCTTGACCGTCTGGCCTTCCTTCAGGGGCTCCTTCAGGTCCATGAACATGAGATGCAGGCCGCCCGGCTTCAGTTCGACCGTGGCGCCCGGCTTGATCTCGAGCCCGCCCTCGACCGGCTTCATGCGCATGACGTCGCCGTCCATGCGCATCTCGTGCACCTCGACCTTGGAGGCGAGCGGGAACGAGCCGCCGACGAGGCGGTCGGGCGTCGTGCCGGTATTCGTGATGCGCAGGTAGCCGCCGCCGACCTTGGCGGCCCCGGGGGTCGCCCGCGACCAGGGCTGTTCGAGGGTGAGCGGTCCGGCCTTCACGACCTGAGAGGCCGCGGCGGCAAGGCCCGCCACCCGCACGCCGGGCGCGGGCGATTTGAGGCTGTGCGGATCCTCGCCGGCGGCCGGCACCTGGGTCCATTCCTCGGTCGCGCCGTCGCATTCCTGCACGACGGGGAAATACACCGTCGCGCCGGGCTGATAGGCGTCGGTGAAGCGGGCCTGGAACACGAACTCGTCGTAATAGGCGTCGTCCAGGGAGCCGGTCCAGACGATGTCCGTGACCCCTTCCGACACGGCCTCGCCGTTGACCTGATAGGCCTTCACGTAGGCGCCCTTGGCGGTCTCCAGCTTCCAGCCGGCCTTGGGCATCGGCTTGACCGCCACGATGCCCTCGGGGATGCGCACGCGCACCTTGAGGGTCGCCTTGCCGTCGCAGCCATGCGGGATGCGCAGCACGGCCTTGTAGGTGGAATTGGGATTCGCCTGCCCGTTCTCGAACGAGACATGAGCGAGGGCGGGCTGGGCAATCAGGAGGGCGGCAGCGGTCAACGCGCCGCCGAAGCGTGACGAAGTCATCGGATACGTCCTTGAATGATGCTGTAGGATCGAAGCGGGCGGCACTCAGCCGAGGCCAGGCGGCGCGCGCGATCCCAGAGGCAGGACGTTCGAGGTGAGGCCCAGATGCGGTGTCCCGGCGGACGGACCGGCCGGCGCGGCGACCGGTGCGATCCGCTCGAGAACCGCCGCAGCCGGGGCCGGGCCTGCCGCCGTCGAGCCGTGGCAGCTCAGGGTGCAGCAGAGAGTCTCGTGCGCCTTCTTCGGTCCGTGATCGGGCCCGGAGGAGCCATCCTGGATGCAGATGATCCCCTGGGCCTCGGCCGCCGCCGCGACATGGAACGCACCGCTGACCGACAGGAGCAGAGCCTGCAGCACGAACGCATAGGCCATCGCCGCCACGATAGCGGCGCGCGTCCAGGCGGATCTCGGGCCTCTGCGAGTCATGGCCGGGACACTGATCGTTCGGAGGCCCGAGGTCAACAACGGAAAGCCGGCGCGTCTTTTCCCCACCCGATGCACTTACGGTTAAAGGACCCTTAACCCGGCCCGGCTAGCATCCAGGCAATACTGTCCCGTCCCATGGTTTCTTTAGAGTGGTTTGATGCGTACGGCCCGCCGTTCTTCTTCCGCCTATGATGGCCTCTTCAGCGCCTTCCGAGCCTTCCTGGCCCGCCGGGCGCAGGAGCTGACGGGCCTGTGCCTGATCACGGCCGCCGGCGCGGTCGCGGTGGCCCTCGCCACCTGGTCGGTCGACGACCCGAGCCTCAACAACGCCACCGACCTCCCCGTCCGCAACCTCCTCGGCTGGCCCGGCGCCATCGTGGCCGACCTGCTGATGCAGCTTCTCGGGCTCGGCGCCATCGCGGCTCTGCTGCCCCTGGCGCTCTGGGGCTGGCGCCTCATGAAGTCGGGCGATCTCGGCCGCCTGCAGCTGCGCCTGGCCCTCTGGGTGATCGGCGCTGGCGCCGCGACGGCTCTCGCCAGCGCCCTGCCGCCGACGCAGAGCTGGCCGCTGCCCACCGGGCTCGGCGGCGTGGTCGGCGATGCGGTGCTCGCCGGAGCCAAGGCCATCACGGGCCTGTCCAGTGGGTCCGCCAGCGCCGTCCTGGGCCTCCTGTTCGCGGGCGTATCGATCTTCAGCCTCACGGCCGCCTGCGGCCTCGGCCCGCAGGAGGAGCGCGCCCACGAGGATCCCGAGGAGATCGAGGAAAGCCCGCCGGTTCGGCGACGCAAGATCCAGGATTGGGACGAGGCGGAGGAGTCCGGCCAGGACGAGCCCGGCTGGGGCATCGTGTCCCTGGGAGCGCTCGCCCATGGAGTCATGAGCCTGCGCGCCTCGGCCCGGCGCTGGAAGGAGAGCCGCCGCTCCGCCCTCGCGGAGGACGACGGAGACGGTCCCGCTCCGGCCCGGCGGCCGTCCCGGCAGCCCGGCCTGCGGCGCGAGCCCGTTCTCGAGGGCGCCCCGGTGCGCCCGCGGCCCGCCCCGGCCTCCGTGCCGATGCATGACGAGGATGAGGCCGGCTGGGACGTGGACGAGCCGCATCTGCCGCCGCTCCATCCCGCCGCAAGGCCGGAGCCCGCCCCGACCCGCGTCGCCCCGGCGCCCGCCGCGCCGAAGCCCGGCAAGCGCATGGCCCGCGAATCGCAGCCCTCCCTGCTCGACGAGGAGAACTACCAGCTGCCGCAGCTCAACCTGCTGGCCGAGCCCAAGCGGCCGTCGGTCCCGACGATCTCGGCCGAGGCCCTGGAGCAGAACGCCGCCCTGCTCGAGGGGACGCTCGAGGATTTTGGCGTGCGCGGCGCCATCACCAAGGTCAATCCGGGTCCTGTTGTGACGCTGTACGAGCTTGAGCCTGCGCCTGGGACGAAGTCGTCGCGGGTGATCTCGCTGGCGGACGACATCGCGCGCTCGATGAGCGCGGTCTCGGCGCGGGTGGCGGTGGTGCAGGGGCGCAACGCCATCGGGATCGAGCTGCCCAACCACAAGCGCGAGACCGTGTACCTGCGCGAGCTGCTGGCCTCGCAGGACTTCGAGGCCACCAAGCAGAAGCTCGCCCTGTGCCTGGGCAAGACCATCGGGGGCGAGCCGGTGATCGCCGACCTGGCCCGCATGCCGCACCTGCTGGTGGCCGGCACCACCGGGTCGGGCAAGTCGGTGGCGATCAACACCATGATCCTGTCGCTGGTCTACCGGCTCTCGCCGGCCGAGTGCCGGCTGATCATGGTCGATC